>JAFARM010000181.1 GCA_019245455.1 Sphingomonadaceae bacterium
GCCTTCGCCGCGCTTGGCATCGACGTCGGGCATCTGTCGGCGGTGGCCGGAACCGCCTAGAAAATCCCCAGCACCTTCTTCTTCTGCTTCGCCGTCTTGGGGTCGTGCGGGGCGGCCTGGACCTGGGCGGCGGTCTCCGCCTTCTCGACCGCGGCGCAGTTCGAGTTCTTGGCCAGCCCGAGGTCGACGAATGGCAGGATCGCGGCGACCGGCGTCGCGACGACGCCGAGCACGACCGCGCCGCCGGCCCGGCCGATCAGCTCCTTGCTGATCGGATTGACGCTGGGCGCGGCGAAATAGCCGCCGATGCCGATCGGCGACTGGCCGGAGAACAGGCTGAACTCCTTCGACCGGCCGCGCAGCGACAGGCCGATCGTCTCGTCCTTGAAGCTGAACTGGCCCTTCATCGCATAGACCGCGCGGCCGGTGTCGAACAGCACGGGATCGGCGGTCGACACGCCGTCGCGAACGGTGAACGCGGCGACGCCGCAGCGGATGTCGCGCGGCTTCTTCAGGTCACGCCCAAGCAGCGCGACGATGAAGTTCTGCACGTCGAGCTTGGCGAGCTCGATGTTCCGGATCCACAGCGTCCCCTGGCTGACGACGACGGCGATCCGCCCCGACGACGAGCCCAGCGAGGCCCGCACCGAATCGCCCGACCCGTGCAGCGCGACGTGCCCGGCAACGTTGGCGGTCGTGCCGTTGTCCTCGACCTTGAACGAGGTCAACAGCTTGCCGAGCGGCACCGCCGTCATGCGGATGTCGTAGGCGGTGGCGACCGGACGCGCGCGCGCGTTGAGGTCGATCATTCCCGTCAACCGCCCGCCGATGACGTCGAAGGCGACCGGCGTCAGCCGCAGCCGGCGGTCGTCGAGACCCAGGTTGACCACGAGGTTGGTGACGGGGACCGTGCCGGTGCGGATCGTCGCGGCGCGGTACTTCACATCGGCGTCGAACGCCTTCAGCGCATCGAGGTCGAGCGGCGCGCCGGGCAGGATGCGCGGGTGGCCGCCCGCCGTGGTGACGAGCGCTGGCGGCGGCGTCCTGCCCGCAGCCTTGGCCTGCTTCGCCGCTTCGAGCTTGTCGGGCGAATAGCCGATCCACGGGCCGATATCGACGATGTCGAGAACGTTGGTGCGAAGGTCGGCGGTCAGCTTCGGCCGTGCGCCGCCGGTCTGGACCGCCAGCTGCCCGGCCAGGTCCGAGTCGCCGAAACGGCCGGTCAGATGGGTGAAGCGATAGTCGCTGCCGTCCTTGGTGAAGTTCGCCGCCAGCCGGTACGGCCGCGTCGCCGGTGCCGTCGCGCCGGCCAGCTTGAACAGCGTCTGCAGGTTGCGCCCGGCGATCGCGACGCGCAGATCGGCCCCCTCGATCCGCGTCGGTCCGGGCAGCGTGCCCGACACGTCGACCGCGGTCTCGGCGACGTCGGCGTGCAGCTCGATCCCCGTGTGCCCGCCGGTGATCGTCGCATTCGGCGTGGTGAACGCCCCGCGCAGGCTGAACGGGTGCGCCAGCGCCGTGCCGCCGCCGCGGAAGGTGAGCGGCCCGCTGACGTTCTCGCGTCCGCCGGGACGGACCTGCCCGGCGAGGTCGCCGAAGGTCAGGCGGACGTCGGCCGCGTGCTTGGCGTCGATGTAGTGCGCGGCGGTGTTGGTGACGGTCGCGCGGTCGATCGGCGGCACCTCGAACGGGGTGTCACCGGCGAAGGTCCAGGTATTGCGCCCGGCCTTGTCGATCTCCAGCCCGGCGGTGGCTCCGTCGAGGTCGAGGTAGAGGACGTGCTGCCGGCCGAAGATCAGGTCCCAGGTGCTGATTTCGGTGTCGATCAGGCGGGCGGTGAACAGCTGGCGGTCGCGCGCCCACGCCGGGTTGGCGACGCTCAGGTCCTCGGCCAGGAACTTCAGGTGGAACGGGTTGAAGTAGAACTGGAAATCGCCGCCCACCGCGACCGGGCGGTCGGCGTAGCGGCTGGCGTACTTGACGAAGGTCGGCTTGAGGAAGCGGCCCTTGGTGACGAACAGGATCGCCCAGGCGAGCACGATCAGGCCGAGGATGGTCGCGACCAGCGCGACGACGCTGCCGATCGCGCTGTCGAGCGGCCGGCGGCGGCCGGTCTGCGGAGCGGGACGGGTCAGGCTGTCCATACACGGTCAACGGGCCACGCGATGCACTCGTTCCGCCGCCGGGCGACGGGCGGCCGCACCGATCCGGTTGCTTATCGCGCGCGGTCCTGCTAAGCGCGCCCGCTCACGTACAGGATCGCCCGGCTGAATGGGCTGCCGAGGCGGTGCTACCGCGTGCTTTCAGGAGACGAAATGCCCAAGTTGAAGACCAAGAGCGGGGTCAAGAAGCGTTTCAAGATCACCGCGACCGGCAAGGTGCTGCACGGCGCGGTCGGCAAGCGCCACCGCCTGACCCACCACAATGCCAAGTACATCCGCCAGAACCGCGGCACAGACACGATTTCCGAGCCCGACGCCCGGACGATCAAGCTCTGGGCCCCCTACGGCCTGCGGTAAGGGAGGACAACCATGGCACGCGTCAAGCGCGGTACCACCAGCCACGCCCGCCACAAGCGGGTGCTCGAGCAGGCCAAGGGCTATTACGGCCGCCGCAAGAACACGATCCGCATCGCGAGGCAAGCGGTCGAGAAGGCCGGGCAGTACGCCTATCGCGACCGCAAGGTTAAGAAGCGGAACTTCCGCGCGCTGTGGATCCAGCGCATCAACGCCGCGGTGCGCGAGGTCGGGCTGACCTACGGCATCTTCATGCACGGCTGCAAGCTGGCGAACGTCGAACTCGACCGCAAGATGCTCGCCGACCTCGCCATGCACGAGCCCGAGGCGTTCCGCGCCATCGCGGCGCAGGTGCAGGCGGCACTCGACGCGAAGCCGACGGCGATCGCGGCGTAAGGCTGCCGGCATCGACAGAACGAAGGGCGCGGGAGCCGGTCTCCCGCGCCCTTTCGTTTTCCCGGTGAGGCCGCTAAGTCCCCTTCCTGTCATCCCCGCGGAAGCGGGGACCCATCTCCCGAAGCCTGAGGCGATGGGTCCCCGCTTCCGCGGAGATGACAATGTGTGGTCGTAGGGACGCGATGAGCGACGTAGCCGATCTTGAAGGGAGCACGCTGGCAGCGGTCGCGGCCGCCGCCGACCTCGCCGCGCTCGACACCGTGCGCGTCGCCGCGCTCGGCAAGGCGGGCAACGTCACGGCGCTGATGAAGACGCTGGGCGCAATGTCGCCCGAGGCGCGGCTGGTCGAGGGGCCGCGGCTGAACGCGCTGCGCGACACGATTGCCGCCGCCATCGCCGCACGGAAGACCGAGCTGGAGGCCGCCGCGCTCGACGCCCGCCTCGCCTCCGAAAGCCTCGACATGACGCTGCCGGTGTCGCCCGGCCCTGCCGGCACGGTCCACCCGGTCAGCCAGGTGATGGACGAACTCGCCGAAATCTTCGCCGACCTGGGCTTCGCCGTCGCCGACGGGCCGGAGATCGAGGACGACTGGCACAACTTCACCGCGCTCAACATTCCCGAGAGCCACCCGGCACGGGCGATGCACGACACCTTCTATGTCGCGCAAGGGGAGCAGCCTGCCCCCGCCGGCCACCCGGCCGCGGGTGGCGTCATCCGCCACCTGCTCCGCACCCACACGTCGCCGGTGCAGATCCGCACCATGCTGGCCTCGCCGCCGCCGATCCGCATCATCGCGCCGGGCCGCACCTACCGCTCCGACAGCGACGCGACGCACACGCCGATGTTCCACCAGGTCGAGGGGCTGGTCATCGACCGCGGCATCCACTTGGGCCACCTCAAGTGGACGCTCGAGACGTTCGTCAAGGCGTTCTTCGAGGTCGACGACATCACCCTGCGCCTGCGCCCGAGCTACTTCCCCTTCACCGAGCCGTCGGTCGAGGTCGACGTCGGCTGTTCGTGGCGCGGCGGCACGCTCAGCATCGGCGGCAGCGAGAGCTGGCTCGAGATTCTCGGCTCCGGCATGGTCCACCCGCGCGTCATCGCCGCCTGCGGGCTCGATCCGGACGAATGGCAGGGCTTCGCCTTCGGCTGCGGCATCGACCGGCTGGCGATGCTCAAATACGGCATGACCGACCTCCGCGCCTTCTTCGACGGCGACGCGCGCTGGCTGCGCCACTACGGCTTCAAGGCGACCGACGTGCCGACGCTGAGCGGAGGAGTGGGGGCGTGAGCGGGCGGGCGTTCATCCTCCATGCGGTGCTGATCGTGCCGTGGACTGCCGTGTCGACGGTGCTGGCTGCGCTTTACCTGATCGAGCACTGGCGCTGAGCCTTTTGCGGCAGCGCAGCTTCGTGTTAGGCTGGTGCATATGGCGACGATGATCGACACGCTGAAGCTAGCGCGGAACTTTGAAACCGCCGGCTTTGCCACGCCGCAGGCGGAAGCGCTGACCGCCGCGCTTGTCGACTTGCGTGCGGACGCGCGGGAAGACCTAGCGACCAGGGACGATCTGAAGGCCGGAATGTCGGAAGTTCGCGCCGAAATCAGAGAGAGCCGGACCGAGTCCAAATCCGACCTGCGGGTGGCGGTGGCCGATCTCAAGATCGAGATTGCGACCGCCGTGTCCAGTAGCCAGAACAAAATTCTGTGGGCGCTGTTCGGCAGCCAGCTGTTCGTCATCGCGGCGGTGGTGGCGCTCAACAACCTGTCCAAGCTCATCCCCTGATCCGTGCCGCCGCCGGCTTCGGCGGGAACCGCGTAGGCTTGCCGAAATGAAGTTCACTTTGTCCTGGCTGCGCGAGCATCTCGCTGGCGACGCGCCGCTCGACCGCATCCTGGCGACGCTCAACGCCATCGGGCTGGAGGTCGAGGGCGTCAGCGATCCCGCCGCGCGCCTCGCCCCGTTTACCATCGCCGAGGTGCTGACCGCCGTCCCGCACCCACAGGCCGACAAGCTGCGCGTGCTGACCGTCGCCACCGGCACCGGCGATCCCGTGCAGGTGGTGTGCGGAGCACCCAACGCGCGGGCGGGGATGAAGGGCGTGTTCGGCGCGCCGGGCGCGTACGTGCCGGGCAGCGACCTGACGCTGAAGGTCGCCACCATCCGCGGCGTCGAAAGCCGCGGCATGATGTGCTCGATGCGCGAGCTCGAACTGTCGGACGAGCATGACGGCATCATCGACCTGCCGGCAGACGCGCCGGTCGGTGCCGGGTACGCCGCCTGGGCCGGGCTCGACGATCCGGTGATCGAGGTCGCGGTCACGCCCAACCGGCAGGACTGCATGGGCGTGCGCGGCATCGCCCGCGACCTCGCCGCCGCCGGGCTGGGGACGCTGAAGCCGCTGGCCGAGGCGTACCGCACCGCGAGCTTCGACGTGCCCCGCGCCGGCTCCCGGCCCGATGTCCGCACCGACGACCCCGCCGGCTGCCCGGCCTTCTACGCCTGCAGCATCAGCGGGGTGAGCAACGGCGCCTCGCCCGCGTGGTTGGCGGTCAAGCTGCGCGCGGTTGGGCAGAAGCCGATCTCGGCGCTGGTCGATATCACCAACTTCGTCATGCTCGACCTCGGCCGGCCGCTGCACGTCTACGACCGGGCGAAGCTCACGGGGGCGCTCACGGCGCGCAAGGCGCGAGACGGCGAAACGGTCGAGGCGCTGAACGGCAAGACCTATGTGCTCGATGCGTCGATGACGGTCATCGCCGACGACGCCCACGTCCACGACATCGGCGGCATCATGGGCGGCATAGGGTCGGGCGTGTCGGGGGCGACGACCGACGTGCTGATCGAGTGCGCCTATTTCGACCCCGCCGGGATCGCCCGCACGGGTCAGAAGCTGACGCTGACCAGCGACGCGCGCAGCCGTTTCGAGCGCGGCGTCGATCCCGCCTTCCTCGACGAGGGACTGGCGATCGCCACGCACCTGGTGCGCGAGTTGTGCGGCGGCACCGCGAGCGAGGTCACACGCGCCGGCCACCCGCCCGCCGAGCCGCGTCGCATCGCCTTCGCGCCCAAGCGGACGCTGGCGCTCGCCGGAGTCGATGTGCCCGAGGACGAGCAGGCGGCGATCCTCACCCGCCTGGGCTTCGGCGTCGAGCGCGGCACGCCATGGCAGGTCACCGTCCCCACCTGGCGGCGCGACATCGGTGGTGGGCCGGACGCAAGCGCCGGCTGGGACGGCCCCGCCGACCTCGTCGAGGAGGTCGTCCGCATCCACGGCCTCGACGCCGTCCCCTCGACCCCGCTGCCGCGCGCGGAGGGCGTCGCCCGGCCGACCGCGACGCCGGCGCAGCGGACCGAGCGCCGCCTGCGACGCGCGCTCGCGGCGCGCGGGCTGAACGAGGCGGTGACGTGGAGCTTCGTCGCCCCCGCGCAGGCCGAGCCGTTCGGGGGTGCCGCCTGGACGCTGGCCAACCCGATCTCCGCCGACCTCGCCGCCATGCGCCCGTCGCTGATCCCGGGCCTGCTCGCGGCGGCGCGGCGCAACCTCGACCGCGGCGAGGCGGGCGTGCGCCTGTTCGAGATCGGCCGCCGCTACCTTGCCGACGGCGAGCACCCGACCGCCGCCCTCCTGCTCGCCGGGCAGGCCCGCGCCCGCGACTGGACGACAGGGCCGGCGGCGGGCTTCGACGCCTTCGCCGCCAAGGCCGAGGCGCTCGCCGCGCTCGCCGCCGCGGGCGTGCCGACCGAGCGGCTGGCGGT
>JAFARM010000057.1 GCA_019245455.1 Sphingomonadaceae bacterium
AGGTCGGCGAGGATGCGGCGCAGCAGCTGCGTCTGGCGGCCGACGCCGACTTTGCCGAACACCGCCTTCAGGTGGGTCTTGGCAGTATTGCTGGAAATGCCCTGCGCCTCGGCCGCCGCGCCGATGCCGTCGCCGGCGGCGAGCCGCGCGGTCAGCTGCGCCTCCGCCGCGGTCAGGCCGTAGACGGCGGCGAGCCGCTCCGGTGTCGGGTCGGCATTGGCGGTGGCGTCGTTGACGAACAGGACCGCGCCGCCGCGCGCGGCCTGGCCCAGCTCGGCGCTGTGGCCGGGCGCGATCGGCTCGGCAATGACGGCGAGCGGTATGGTGCCGTCGCCGCGGTCGAGCGCCAGCGCGTCGACGGCGACCATGTCCTCGCCGTCCGCGGTGCCGGCGGCGCGACCGATCATCGCCTGCAGCCGGTCGGTCGCGTGCGGCCACCGTGCGCGCAGCCGCCCGCGCGTCGCGTCGAGCCCGTCGCCGCGCGTCAGCAGCCGGTCGGCGGCGGCGTTGGCGAAGCGGACGCGCCCGTCGCCGTCGGTGACGATCACGCCGCGGTCGAGCAGATCGAGCGCCGCCGCCATGCCGCCGGCCTGCGCCCGCCAGTCGTCGAGCACGCGCCGCACGCGCCATGCGCGGGCGATGTGGGGGAGGAGAGCGGCGTAGGTGGCAATCTCGTCCGACGAAAGGCCTTCTTTGCCGCGCATGACCATGGCGACCTCTATGCGATCGCTTTGGCGTTCAAGGACAGCACCCGCGCCTGAAGTGAAGTTATAGGCGATGCAGAACTCAAGCCATACGCGACTTTGTCGCAGCGCTTCCCAACCGCCGATGTCCGCGATGGTCATAGGCCGACGCAACGGGGCGTACGGCGCGATTGCGACAAAGGGGTTGTCCTTGGCCTTTGCCGTCGGTCCGGCGAGAACGGCTACGCCTGCCGGATCGACCCGGTGACCGGTGAGATCGATATGCGCGCGGTCCTTGGGCATTGTTCCGAATAGGAGGGCGGCCCCCGCGAACATATCGCTCAGGCCGTCGAGCCCGGCGCGCCAGCTGCCCTCGTCGACGACGCCCTCGTGCAGCGCGCCGACCAGGTCGAGCATCGAGTCGGATGGTCGTGCCATGCGGACCCCTCGCCTCGCGTATAGCAGAGATTGCCGAGAAATAAAGACGACCTCACCCGTTCGGGCGATCTCGACTGTCGCCATGCCGGGCATTGACCCGGTGCTGGGGCCGAACTTCGGCTCGCCAGCGGCAGCAACAGGAGGGAATGATGCGTATCTTGCCTGGACTTGTCGCGTTAAGTTTATCCGCGGCCGCGGCCGCGGCGGCGTCGGACGGCCGTCAGGTCGTGTCCTATGCCGACCTCGACCTCCGCCGGCCGGCCGGGCAGGCGATGCTCGACCGGCGGCTCCATGCGGCGATCCGCCGGGTGTGCGGGGTCGACGCCCCGTCCGGCGCGGCCGCCGCGCTGGCGCGGCGGCGCTGCCTCAGCGACGCGCGGCTGAGCGCCGAGCGCGGGCGCAGCCTCGCCATGCTGAGCGCCGGGCCGCCGCCGGTCGAGTTCGCGGCCGTGGCGCCGTGACCGGGCGGGCGGGTGCGGACGCCGCACCCGCCCGCTTAGCCGCGCGGGAAGCGATCGCGGTGCGGCGCTACTCCTCGTCGCCGGGCCAGACGAACGGCCGAGCCATGATCTCGTCCCAGCCGTAGGGACAGGCTGATGGAAAGGTCTTCATCTGCAAGCCCGTCTCGACCGATGCGTAGCGGCGTGCGGAGCGATAGGCGCGATCGCGCGCTTCGTCCTGCCGCGGCTTCAGGCTGGGGCTGTCGTCGATCTGGTCCTGCACGCGTTCGCGCTGCTCGGCGATGGTCAGGCTCCAGCTGCGCGACCGCCGCTCCGGCTGATGGTCCCACTTCAACATATGCTGGAGAACGAGCGTCAGCGCGCTCCGCAGGCTGTTGAATTCCTGAGTGCCCAAGCTGTCCAGCTCCTCGGCGATGCGAGCGCGGTCGAGCAGATGAAGCTGCCCCGCCCGCAGCAGCATCGCCTGGTAATGGGCCCAGCCGGCGAAATCGCCGTCGTGCGCCGGAACGGCCTGCGCTTGGTCGCCGGGAGACGGGGTCGTCGCCATGTCCCGATCCTACACCCTCACCCCCGCGGGTGGAAGTGACCGTGGAGCGCGGCGGCGGTTGCCTTGCTGATGCCCGGCGCCTTCTCCAGGTCCTCGAGCGTCGCGCTGCGCACCGCGCGGCTGGTGCCGAAGTGCATGAGCAGCGCGCGCTTCCGCGCCGGGCCGATGCCCGGCACGTCGTCGAGGGGGCTCGCCGTGATCGCCTTGGTGCGCTTGGCGCGGTGGGCGCCGATCGCGAAGCGGTGCGCCTCGTCGCGCAGGCGCTGGAGGAAGAACAGCACGGGCGAGTTGGGCGGCAGCGTCAGTTCGCGCCCGGACGGCAGGTAGAAGGTCTCGCGCCCGGCGTTGCGGTCCGGCCCCTTGGCGACGCCGACCACGGGCACGTTGTGGACGCCGAGCTCGCCCATGACCTCGAGCACGGCGTTCAATTGCCCGCGGCCGCCGTCGATCAGCAGCAGGTCGGGCCAGTCGCCGCTCGTCCGGTCGGGGTCCTCCCGCTCGAGCCGGGCGAAGCGGCGGCCGAGCATGGCCTTCATCATGCCGAAGTCGTCGCCCGGCGTCAGCGTCTCGCCGCCGACCTTGGCGTCCTTCATGTTGAACTTGCGATAGGCGTTCTTGCGGAACCCCTCCGGCCCGGCGACGATCATCGCGCCGAGCGCGTTCGTCCCCATGATGTGGCTGTTGTCGTAGACCTCGATGCGCTTCGGAGCCTCGGCGAGGTCGAACACCTCCGCCAGCTCGATCAGCAGCTTGCCCTGCGTCGTCGCCTCCGCCAGTCGCCGGTCGAGCGCCTCCTCGGCGTTGCGCTTGGCCTGCTCGACCAGCTTGCGCCCGGTGCCGCGCTGGGCGTGGCGCAGCGCGATGCGCTTGCCGGCGCGCTCGGAGAGGGCATCGGCGACCAGCTCGTGCTCGGCGAGCGTGCGGTCGAGCAGCACCTCGCGCGGCACCGGCACGTCGTCGTAGAACTGGGCGAGAAAGGCGGCGAGCACCTCGTCTTCCGCGACGTCGGCGGTGTGCGCCGGGAAGAAGGCGCGGTGGCCCCAGTTCTGCCCGCCGCGGATGAAGAACACCTGGATGCACATCGTGCCGGCCTTGCAGGCGAGGGCGATGACGTCGGCGTCGGTCGCGTCGTCGCCGGCGTGGATCGCCTGGCTGCCCTGGATGTAGGTCAGCGCGCGGAGCCGGTCGCGGACGACGGCGGCGCGCTCGAAGTCCATGGCGGCGGCGGCCGCCTGCATCGCCGCGCCGAGCTTCTTCTGCACCTCCTGGCTGCGGCCCGACAGGAAGCCCTTGGCGTCGGCGACCAGTTCGGCATAGGCGGCCTCGTCGATCCGCCCGACGCACGGGGCCGAGCAGCGCCGGATCTGGTGCAGCAGGCACGGGCGCGAGCGGTTGGCGAAGAAGCTGTCCGAGCACGAGCGCAGCAGGAACACCTTCTGCAGCGCATTGAGCGTCGTGTTGACCGCGCCGGCGCTGGCGAAGGGGCCGTAGAACACGCCCTTGCCGACGCGCGCGCCGCGGTGCTTGGCGATGCGCGGGAAGGCGGTGTCCTCGCGCAGGAAGATGAAGGGGAAGCTTTTATCGTCGCGCAGCAGGACGTTGTACGGCGGGCGGAAGCGCTTGATCAGCTGCGCCTCAAGCAGCAGCGCCTCGGCCTCGCTGTTGGTCGTGACGATCGTCATGCCGCGCGTCTGCGCGACCATGCGCTGCAGCCGGCGGGGCAGGCGGGCGACCTGGGTGTAGTTCGTCACGCGCGCCTTCAGCGCCCGCGCCTTGCCGACGTAGAGCACGTCGCCGGCGGCGTCCTGCATCCGGTAGACGCCGGGGCGCGGGGGCAGGGTGCGCAGCACGTTGCGGATCGCGGCGACGCCGGCGTCGAGGTCGGGCGTGTCGCG
>JAFARM010000112.1 GCA_019245455.1 Sphingomonadaceae bacterium
GGCAGTCAAACCGCTGACCGTCTGTGTGATCGACGTATTAACAGTCCGATCGCCATCGAGCGCGATGAAGTTCACGTTGCCGGGCGCGTCGACGAAGCCGTTGGGGCACGATCCCGGCGCGCAGACGTCGTTCGTCGGGCCGCCGGCAAGGCGCTGGTCGCGGTATTGCTGGTTCTGTAGCGTCGCCAAGCCCGGATACGAAAGGAAGCCGTAGCCCGACAGTGTCCACCCCGGCACGCGATCAAGCCCGCCGACGAAGCTCTGGCCGGGAACGCTGTAGAAGTAGTTATTGTCCCCGCTCAGCGCCGAGTTGACAAAAAGGTTCGGATGCGCGGCCGTGGCCGGCGATGCCGCCACGATCGCCGCAGCAGTGGCAATGACAAGCGACTTAGATAGCATTGGTATCCCCCGAATGACGACCCTGCCGCGGGTATTCAGCAGGTCACTTTCCGTCAAGGGTAATCTTTAGTTAATAAGATCGCTGGCATCCTCTTGTCAGCGGGGGGGTGCAGGACGCGCTAAGCTACCGGCATCGACGCGCGATTCGGGGTCGCATATATCGCACCGGCCGTAGAGCGCGCGTCGTTGGAGCGGCAGCGCTGGGGCTCGTCGCCAACACCGTTGACGAAATGTGCGTGCGATCGGCGGATGCGTGACCGCAGCCGTAGCAGCCGTGGACATCGCGCGTTAACGCATTGGCACTAGGGGGAGAAGGGTGCCGCTGACCGACGTCGGATTCCTGAGCCACCTGCTGGCGGCGATCGGCTTTACCGCGCTGGCGATCAGCGTCATTGCGCAGCGGTCGCCCAACGGGGCCAATATGTGGCTCGTCGTCGCTGCGGTGACGACGGCGGCGTGGGCCGGTGACTTCGTCATGGCGGCACGCTTCGGCGGCGTCTACGTCACCCTGCTGTCGCCGGCCGAGACCCTGCGAACGGCGGCGTGGATCGCCTTTCTCGTCTCGCTGCTGCGCGCCTCGTGGCAGCTCGACACGCGGCTTAGCTCGTCGTTCGTCATCGCCAGCGCGATTGGCTTCGTCACCGCGATCCAGATCGTCCTTGACCTTGCCGACATGACCGGGCACGTGGGCGTGTCGCTTCACGCCCGGCCGGTGATCGCCGCCCTTTTCGTCGTCAGCAGGCTGACGGTCGCGATCTCCGGCCTGGTCCTGATCCACAACCTGTACGTCAATGCCGAGCCGGGCAGCCGGACCGGCATCCGTCTTCTCTGCGTCGGACTGGCAGGATTCTTCGGCTACGACCTCAATCTCTACACGATTGAATTCCTGCTCGGCGCGGAGTCGGCCGACCTGTTTAACATCCGCGGCGCGGTCGATACGCTGACCATCCCGCTGCTGCTGCTTTCGGCGCGGCAGGCGTGGATCGCGCGCGTCCAGGTTTCGCGGCAGGTGGTCTTCCACACGCTGTCGATGTCGATCATCGGTGCGTACCTGATCGTCATGGCCCTGCTCGCCTATGGCCTTCGGCTGGTCGGCGGCGACTGGGGGCGGCTGCTGCAGATCACCTTTCTGTCCGCGACCGTCATCGTCGGCGCGTTCGTGCTGCTGCTGCCGCGTTTCCGGGCGATGCTGCGGGTGCAGATCGCCAAGAATTTCTTCGCCTATCGCTACGATTATCGCGTCGAATGGCTGCGCTTCATCAATACCGTATCGGGGATCGATGCCGGCGATCGCGGCCGCCTGCCGGAACGCGTCGTCCAGGCGGTGTGCACCGTCGTCGATTCGCCGGGCGGCGCCCTGTTCGCGCCGGGCGACGACGGCGAGTTTCAGATCGCCGGCCAGTGGCATTGGCGCGGCTTCACCGGTGCCCCCGTCGCGGCCGATGGCGACCTTGCCCGCTACCTCGGCGAACGGCAGCGGATCGTCGATCTCGATGAACTGCGCGACGGCCGCGGCGACTACGACGGGCTAGCCGTACCGGACTGGGCGGTGGCCGATCGCGGCGTGTGGCTCATCGTGCCCTTGTTCCACCTCGATGCGCTGCGCGGCTTCATCGTCATCGAACGGACGCTGGCACGGAGAACGCTCAACTGGGAGGATTTCGAGCTTCTCCGCACCTTGGGCCGACAGGCGGCAAGCTATATCGCCGAGGCGACGATGCAGGCCGAACTCGACGAGGCGGGCAAGTTCGACGAATTCAACCGCCGCTTCGCCTTCATCATGCACGACATCAAGAATCTGGTCAGCCAGCTCAGCCTCGTCGCGCGCAACGCCGAGCGGCACGCCGACAATCCCGCCTTTCGCGCCGACATGGTGGCGACCCTGCAGGGGTCGGTCGGCAAGATGAACGACCTTCTCGCGCGCCTCGCCCAGCGCACCGCCGGACGCGCGGAAAGCGGCGAGGCCGTCGACATCGGCGCGCTGCTTGCCGAACTCGTCTCGACCAAGGCACGCCAGCATAGCGCGCTCCGTCTCGACCACGACGGCGCGCAGCATTTCGTCACCGGCGATCCGATCCGCTTCGAGGCGCTGTTCGGCCACCTGATCCAGAACGCGATCGACGCCAGTGCCGCCGAGGCGCCGATCACCGTCGCCCTCTGCCGTACGGCGGGCGAGGTCGTCGTCACCATCGCCGACCGTGGTTGTGGGATGTCGCCGGCCTTCATCCGCGGCCAGTTGTTCAAGCCCTTCCGCTCCGGCAAGCCCGGCGGCTTCGGCATCGGTGCCTACGAGGCACGCGAGATCGCCCGCGCCGCGGGCGGGCGGCTCGACGTCGTCAGCCGCGTCGGCGAAGGCACGACCTTTACCATCCATCTGCCGCTCGCCATGCTGATCACCGCCAGTACGGGCATCGCCGTTCCCAACCAGAGGATCAACGCGTGAGTGACGTGTCGCGCAAGCTGCTCGTCGTCGAGGACGACGAGGGGCTGCAACGCCAACTGCGCTGGAGCTACGAGGATTACGAGGTCATCACCGCGGGGGATCGTTCCGCGGCCCTGGCGGCGGTCGAGGCGCACGCGCCGCCGGTGGTGACGCTCGATCTCGGCCTGCCGCCCGATCCCGACGGGACGAGCGAGGGATTCGCCACGCTGGAGGCGATCCTTGCCGCGCAACCGGGAACCAAGATCATCGTCGCCTCCGGCCATGGTGCACGGGCGAGCGCGCTGAAGGCGATCGCCGGCGGGGCCTTCGACTTCTACCCCAAGCCGGTCGACATCGACGAGCTCGGCATGATCGTCCGCCGCGCCTACCACGTCCACGAGCTGGAGGCGGAGAACCGCCGCCTGCGCGCGGGCGGCGGCAGCGACGTGCTCGGCGGCATCGTCACCGGCGCGCCCGAGATGCTGAAGGTCGCGCGGATGATCGAGCGCGTCGCCACCGCCGATGTCTCGGTCATGCTCTTGGGCGCCAGCGGCACCGGCAAGGAGCTGCTCGCGCGCGGCGTCCACCAGGCGTCCTTGCGCGCCGCCAAGCCCTTCGTCGCGATCAACTGCGCGGCGATTCCCGAGAACCTGCTCGAAGCCGAGCTGTTCGGTTATGAGAAGGGGGCGTTCACCGGCGCGGTCAAGACGACCGAGGGCAAGATCGAGCTGGCACAGGGCGGGACGCTGTTCCTCGACGAGATCGGCGACGTGCCGCTGCCGCTCCAGGTCAAGCTGCTGCGCTTCCTGCAGGAGCGCGTCATCGAGCGCATCGGCGGCCGCAAGGCGATCCCGGTCGACGTCCGCATCGTCTGTGCGACGCACCAGGATCTGGAGAAGATGATCGCCGAAGGGCGCTTCCGCGAGGATCTCTACTACCGCCTCGCCGAGATCGTCGTCCGCATCCCGAGCCTTGCCGCGCGCCACGGCGATGCGACGCTGCTCGCCCACCATTTCCTCGCCAAGTTCGCGCGCGAGCACGGGCGGACGTTCAAGGGCTTCACGCCGGCCGCGCTGGCCGCGCTCAACGACTGGCACTGGCCGGGCAATGTCCGCGAGCTCGAGAACAAGATGAAGCGCGCGGTGATCATGGCCGAACACCCGCTGCTCGACGCCGCCGACCTCGACCTCGGCGATCAGGAGCCGGCGCAGTTGACGCTAAAGGCGATCCGCGAGGAGGCCGACCGCAAGGCGATCCGCCTGGCGCTGGCGCGGACCGAAGGCAACGTATCGACCGCCGCCAAGCTGCTCGGCATCAGCCGGCCGACGCTGTACGACCTGTTGAAGCAGTATGAGATCGAGGGGTAGCGGTTCGCCCGGACACCGTATAGCTGCGAACAAGCAGCCGCTCGGGGATGCGCCATTCCCGGCTGATCGCCCGAATCATGGGCAACGTCAGTGCGCGACGACGCGCCAGCACCTCGGTTGCGCGCGACTGCCCGATCAGCCGCGCGAGGTCAGCGCGCGTACGACCGTTCATTGCCATCTCCGCTTCGATCGCCGCGACCGGATCGAGGTCGTCGACCGGCCACCGCGTCCGTTCGTACGCGTCGATCAACGTTGCCAGAACGTCGAGCCGATCGCCTTCGGCGCTTCCCGTCGCAGCTCCCCACAGCGCCTCTACTTCGCGGAGCGCAGCAGCGTGATCCGCGTCGGACTTGATTGGCCCGATCTCCATCCTGGAACTCCTCACATGGTCACCGTTGCGGCGTCGATCCGGTCATATTCGGCATGGCTGCCGATGAACTTGATGAAGGCAATCCGCCGCGCAAAGTCGAAGGCAACGATCAGCCGGAAGTCGCCGCCGGCCACCTCGAACCGCACACGCTCGCCGTTGATGGACTTCGCCTTCGAAAAGCTTGCGACCACTTCATGCGGCGACCCCCATTCGGCTTCACTGGCGACCGCGTGCCAATGGCGAAGCGACGCCTCGGTTGCTGGGTGTACGGTCCAGAACTCGACCAGGGTTCGACGTGCAAGGATCCTCACACATCTGTATATTATTTCCCACTGTGGGAAGCAAGTGGCTTCGCCGTTTTCGTGAAGCGCGTGTTAGGTGGCAGCCCACCGCCACGCGGCTTGCGCTCCCGCCCCCCCTCCCCTACACCACCCGCCGGTCGGAGCGTGGCGCAGCCTGGTAGCGCACTTCGCTGGGGGTGAAGGGGTCGCAGGTTCGAATCCTGTCGCTCCGACCAGTCGCCGCAAACAGCCGGCGCGCTGAAGGCGTCTCAGCGAAAGCTGGCAATCTCGGTGAGCGATTTCTTCTGCTTGGCGTAAGCCGGGACGGTCGCATCGTCGGCGGGGTGGCCGGCGACGAGCAGGATGTACGGCTTCTCGCTCTCCGGTCGGCCGAGCAGGTCGTTCAGGAACCCCATCGGGCTCGGCGTGTGCGTCAGCGTTGCCAGCCCCGCATGGTGGAGCGCGGCGATCAGCAGGCCGGTGGCGATGCCCACTGATTCCGGCACATAGTAGTTCTTGCGGACCTTGCCGTTGGCGAACCCCTTGCGCTGCCCGAAGATGACGATCAGCCACGGGGCGATTTCAAGGAACGGCTTGTCGTCGTGGGTACCGACCGGGGCGAGCGCCTCCAGCCACTCGGCTCCGGCGCGGCGGGCGTAGAAGTCGCGTTCCTCCGCCTCGGCCGCAGCACGCAGGCGGCGGCGCAGGTCGGGATCGTCGCCGATCACGGCGAAGTGCCACGGCTGGTGGTTGGCCCCGCTGGGCGCGGTTCCGGCGGCGAGAAGGCAGGCGTCGATCACCGCCCGCGGCACTGGCCGAGGCGAGAAGTCGCGAACCGTATGACGGCGGTGAATCTCGGCGTGGAAGGCGCGCGCACGGGCGACCATCTCGTCGTCGTCGTAGGCCATGCGATCCGGCAGCGGGATCGGCTGATAGGTCATCATGGCAACGTCTCTCCCGATCCCGCGTGCAGCCGCGCCAGTTCGACATAGCCCGCCGCGCCGGCGCGGTTGCGGGCGATGTCGCGGTCGGTCAGGTCGCGGGTATAGATAGCGGGTCGCCCCGCCCACAGCTGACCGCGCGGCACGCGCTTGCCCGGCGTCAGCATCGCGCCGGCCGCAAGCATGG
The DNA here is from genome assembly GCA_019245455.1 of Sphingomonadaceae bacterium. Classification (GTDB taxonomy): domain Bacteria; phylum Pseudomonadota; class Alphaproteobacteria; order Sphingomonadales; family Sphingomonadaceae; genus Polymorphobacter_B. The sequence goes on from JAFARM010000112.1 coordinate 5,968, forward strand.
CATCGGTCTCGACGGTGCACCCGTCCATGACGATCGCGCCCAGCCCGACGAAGCTGTGGTCCTCGAGCCGGCAGCCATGGATCATGGCGAGATGCCCGACGAGGCAATCCGCGCCGATGAAGGTGCCATCGGTCGAGCGCGTGACGTGGACGACGCTGCCGTCCTGAATGTTCGAGCGCGCGCCGACGACGATCGGCGCGACATCGCCGCGCAGGACGCAGTTGTACCAGACGCTCGCCCCTTCGCTCAGGGTGACGTCGCCGATCACCTGCGCGCCCGGCGCGACGAACGCGCCCGGCCCCAGCCGCGGCACCGCCGCGCCGAACGCGTGCAGCGGCATCAGTCGCCGGGCTCGGGATTGTCGACCGAATAGACGATGTGACGCGCGAGCGGGTGGGCCGGGTTGATGTCAGGATGGTCGAAGTCGAGGTCGGGGCGGCGCGTCATGCCGAGCCGCTCCATCAGGCGCCACGAGCGCTCGTTGCCGGGCACGGTCATGGCGACGACCGAGGCTAGCCCGTGTTCGACGAAAGCGACGTGGAGCGCAGCTCGCGCCGCCTCCTCGGCATAGCCGCGGCCCCACTCGCTGCGCGCGAGCCGCCAGCCGATCTCGACCTCGCCGAAGATCGGCGAGGCGATCGTCACCGGCTGTACCCCGGTGAAGCCGATGAAGCCGTTGTCGGACAGGCGTTCGATCGCCCAGAAGCCGAGGCCGGTGGCGGCGATGGCAGCGCGCTGGCGCTCGATCGCCGCGTCGCTCTGACCGCGACTGAGAAGCGCCGGGAACCACGCCATGACGCGGGGATCATTCCCCATCGCGGCGAAGGGCGCACGGTCGGCGTCCCGCCACTGACGCAGGCGCAGGCGCTGCGTGACGAAACGGCCGGCGGTGTCGCGGACGGCGGTCATGGGAACAACGGAGCCTGGGTCAGACCGGCCGTCTCGTCATGGCCAAGCATGACGTTCATGTTCTGCAGCGCCTGCCCGCTCGATCCCTTGACCAGATTGTCGATCGCCACGACGACGATGGCGCGGCCCGGCACACGGTCGGCAAAGACGTTGACGACGGCGTGGTTCGAGCCGCGCACCATCCGCGTCGCGGGCGCAACGCCTTCGGGGAGGACGTGGACGAACGGCTCGGCTGCGTAGCAGTCGGCGAGGGCGGCGCGCAGGTCGGCGGCGGCGTGGTCGCTCTCGACGATCATCGTCACCAATTCGCCGCGGTTCATCGGCACGAGGTGGGGCGTGAAGCTGATCGTCACCGGACGGCCGGCGGCCGCGCCGAGTTCCTGCTCGATTTCCGGCATATGCCGGTGGCGTCCGACGGCATAGGGCGCGACCGCCTCGGCGACTTCCGCGAAGAGGTTCGCCTCCTTCAGGCTGCGCCCGGCCCCGCTGACGCCCGACAGCGCGTTGATCGTGATCCGCTCGGGCGCGATCAGGCCGCCCGCGACCAGGGGCAGCAGGCCGAGCAGCACCGCCGTCGGATAGCAGCCCGGGCAGGCGACGATCCGCGCGTCGGGCAGCGCGGGCCGGGCGAACTCGGTCAAGCCGTAGACGCTACCCGGCAGCAGGTCGGGCGCGGGATGCGTGCCGCCGTACCAGTCGGCATAGGTCGCCGCGTCCTTCAGCCTGAAATCCGCCGACAGGTCGACAATCCGCGGGCCGCACACGCCGCTCAGCAGCTC
>JAFARM010000157.1 GCA_019245455.1 Sphingomonadaceae bacterium
GGCCGCACCCGGCGAGAAGGAGCGCGGCACCCGCGAGCAGCAGCAGCGTCGCCAGCACCGCCGACACCGGCAACGCGCCGAACGCGCCGCTCGCGCCGAGCGCATCGCCCGCCGCCGCCGCCGCCAGTCCGGCAATGCCACCGGTCCCGGCCGGCAGGGCCGCCTGCGGATCGGGCCAGGCGAGGCCCACCCCCGCCGCGACCAGCGCGCCGCCGCTCAGCGTCGCGGCGACGTACCGCCGCCACTTTGCTGCGCCTTTGCTGCGCAACATCCGGACGCCGACGACGGTCGGTAGGACGAACAGCGCCGCCGCCGCCCAGCCGAACATCGCCAGCAGCGCATCGGCGAGCCAGGCTCCGGGCGTGCCGAGCAGGTTGCGCGCCGGGCCGGCGGCGGCGGTATCAAACGACGGGTCGCCGGGGCTGTAGGTGACGAGTGCGAGCGCGACGGCGGCGACGGCCGCGATCAGTCCCGCGCCGATGGCGAGGCGCGCTGCCTGCCGAGCCCGGAGGGTCACCACCGCCGGCACGATGCCCGGCCGTATCGCCGCCTTCGTCGCCATGGCCCCTCCGCCGCGTTGCGTTCCCGGCTTGTGCCGCGAAGCCGCGCCCGCGGTCAAGGACGTCGGCAGGTTCGCCCCGGCATCTTGATCCCGCCGCCGCGCCGAGGTAGCGAGGACACCGCGGGAGGTGGCCATGCGGCGGCTGATGACGGCGGGGCTGATCGTCGTGGCCGAGGCCGGCGCGGCCGCGGCGCCCCCCGCCGACGATGTCGCGGCGATCACGGCGCTCGAGGATGCCTGGCGGCAGGCGCGGATCGATGGCGACACCGCCTTCCTCGAGCGCTTCTACGCCGCCGAGTTCCGCGTCCAGGGGATGGACGGCCGCGTCGTGCCGCGCGCCGACGACATCGGCCTGTTCGCCCGGCGCGAGGTCAGGCCGGAATCGATCCGCCACGGCCCGCTCGACATCCGCGTCTATGGCGACAGCGCCGTCGTCACCGGTGTCGACGACATGAAGGGCTGCTACCGCGCGAACTGCGGTGCGGTGCGCCTGCGCTTCACCGACGTGCTCGTCCGCCGCGACGGCCGCTGGCAGATGGTCGTCGAGCAGGCGACGCCGACCACGGGCGACTAGGCGCGACGGCGACGCCGCTTCGCACGGCCGCGGCGGCAGGCTATGACGCGCGGCCATGGACCATGACGTGATCATTATTGGCGGCGGGCTGGTCGGGATGACGCTGGCCCTCGCGCTTGCCAGCGGCGGCGTGACCAGTGCCGTCGTCGACTCGGCCGACCTCGACGCGACGCTGACCACGGCCTTCGACGGGCGGGCCAGCGCCATCGCCAGCGCCTCGGCGGCGATGTTCCGCACGATCGGGCTTGGGGCCATGCTCGACGCACACGGCTGCCCGATCCACCGCATCCGCGTCAGTGACGGCACCACGGGCAAGCCGCTGGTCTTCGACGCGCTGGAAAGCGACGGGCCGGGGAGCGCGGGCGGCGGCGCGCTCGGCTGGATGGTCGAGAACCGCCACCTGCGCGCCGGTCTGCTCACCGCCGGACGGACGACGGCAGCGATCAGCCTGTTCGCGCCCGCCTCCGCGGCGGCGATCGTCCGCGACGCCGCCGGGGCGACGGTCACGCTGGCCGACGGCACGGTGCTGACCGCGCCGCTCGTCGTCGCTGCCGACGGCCGCCGGTCGAAGCTGCGCGAAGCGGCCGGCATCGCGGTCGCCCGCTGGTCGTACCCGCAGACCGCGATCGTGACGATGATCGAGCACGAGCGCGCGCACGGCAACACCGCCTACGAGCTGTTCTACCCGACCGGGCCCTTCGCCATCCTGCCGATGCTGGCGTCGGACGGCGGGGCGAACCGCTCCGCCATTGTCTGGACCGTCGAGAACGACGCCGCGCCGGGCACGCTTAAGCTCGGTCCGCGCGCGCTCGCCGCCGAAATCGGGAAGCGCATCGGCGGGCTGCTCGGCGCGGTGACGGTGATCGCGCCGCCCGCGTCCTACGCGCTCGGCTTCCACCACGCCGCGACCTACGCGGCCGAGCGGCTGGTCCTGATCGGCGACGCGGCGCACGGCATCCACCCGATCGCGGGACAGGGACTCAACATGGGGCTGCGCGACGTCGCGGCGCTGGCCGAGGTGCTCGTCGACAGCGCTCGACTTGGCCTCGACCTCGGCGCACCCGCGGTGACCGCGCGCTATTCGGCGTGGCGGCGGCTCGACAACTCGATGGTCGGCGCGGTCACCGACGGCCTCAACCGCCTGTTCGCCATTCCCGGCCGCGCCCCGGCCGCCGTCCGCCGCGTCGGTCTCGCCGCGGTCGAACGTATCCCCCTCCTCAAGCGCCGCTTCATGGCCGAAGCGCGCGGCGAGACCGGCGACCGGCCGAAGCTGCTGCTGGGCGAGGCGCTGTGATCTTACCAGCTTGGTAAGGACTTTGTTATCTGCATTAGGCTAAGTGGCTGTAACGAATCAGGAACACATCGCTGGCTAACCAGTTGAGATTCGGATATAAAGATCATGGGGCTGAGGAGAGAGATTGTGGCGCATCGTAAGCAGTTTTTGGAGGTCGGAGCAGTGAGCCCGAAGCTTGCTGCACTGCTTGATCGCGCAAAGGATCGAACGGTGACGCAGGAGGAGCTTGTCGCGCAGCGAGAGAGCTTTGCCTACGGTAACGCTATGAACATCGATGGAGTTACAAAGGATAGTGTGCGGCAAACGGCCATGCAGATTAGCTTATTGGCCTGAGCAGAAATTGTGTCTGTTCGCGAGCGAGATAATCCCTTACTGTATGCGCGAGTTCAAGAACAGAATCTTCTTCGACAGTACGACCTACTCGCAAATTGTATCGAAATCGGACTGGAGAAAGGCATCGAGTCATTCGATAAATACACGCTATGGGTTCTAAACTACACAGCCGTGGCCAACATCGCGCAGTTTGGTGGGCGATATCGTCGCCAGCCCATTTATGTTGGCAACCATAGGCCGCCCCACTATGACATGGTGGGGGAAATGATGGACGAGTTTATCTCGGTCGTTCACGAAAATTGGGGTGTTAACGACCATCCTACACTGCTTCCTGCCTACGCTCTGTGGAGGATGAACTGGATCCATCCGTTCATAGAAGGAAACGGTCGAACTGCTCGGGCAGCCTGCTATTATCTACTATGTATGAGGCAGGGCAAATTGCTGCCGGGCAAGAAGATTGTTCCCGAGCGGATACGGGACAATCGCGCACCGTATTACGAAGCGCTGAGAGATGCAGACGCTCATTGGCACAATGGAGACTTCAACGTTTCCAGACTAGCGGATTACCTGCAAGACTTGTTGGTTGATCAGCTTGAAGATGCCGACTAGACCTCGCGCGCTTCCTCGACGAGCAGGATCGGCACGCCGTCGCGGATCGGGTACGCCAGCCCGGCGGCGTCGTTGACCAGTTCTTGGCACGCCGCGTCGTAGCGCAGCGGCATCCGGGTCAGCGGGCAGACGAGGATGGCGAGCAGGCGCGGGTCGGGCAGGCGAAGTGCGTCGCCGGGTTCGGCCGCGTCGCCGCTCATCGGCGGGCTCCGCAAGGCACCGTGCACCCCACGCCGTCATCCCCGCGCA
>JAFARM010000191.1 GCA_019245455.1 Sphingomonadaceae bacterium
ATGCAGTATTTCTGGTACTCGAGCGACAAGCGGCGCGAGCGCTTCGTCACGATCTGCGACGACGCCGATGTCCAGCGGCTGACGTGGCAGGCATACATGAACAAGGAACTCGTCCGCGCCGATCCGATGGCGCACGTCCGCATCTTCCTCAAGGACCTGGGCCATCTGTTCGGCATCGGCTCGACCGCTGCCTGATCCGGCGTGGCAAGCCGGCTGACCCCGATCCTCGTCGGTGCCGGCGCGGCGGTTGTCGTCGCCGCGCTCGGCTCAACCGTGACCGATCTCGGCCCGTGGTATCGCGCGCTGCACCAGCCGGCGTGGAGCCCGCCCGACTGGGCGTTTCCGCTCGGCTGGACGACCATCTACGTCACCACGGTCGCTGCCGGGGTCAGCGCCTGGGCGGCGGCGCGTCCCGCCGAGCGATCGGGCGTCGTCGGCCTGTTCGCCGTCAACGGCTTTCTCAACGTCCTGTGGAGCCTGATCTTCTTCCGCCTGCGCCGCCCAGACTGGGCATTGGTCGAGGTCGCGGTGTTCTGGCTGTCGATCGTCGCGCTGATCGTCGTCGCCGCGCGGCGCTCCCCGCGCGCACGGCTGCTCCTCATGCCCTATCTCGCGTGGGTGACGTTCGCGAGCGCGCTCAACGCGGCGATCGTGCAGCTGAACGCGCCCTTCGCGTGAGCACGCTGTTCGCCAGCGGTCGCGCCGTCGATATCGTGCTGGCGGTGATGCTCGTCGAAATGGTCGTGCTTGCCGCGCGAAAGCGGCAGACGCCGGCGACGGTGGTGCTGGCGTTCCTGCCCGGCGTGCTGATCCTGCTCGCACTGCGCGCGGCGCTAACCGGGGCGGGATGGTCGGTGGTGGCGGCGTGGCTGGCGGCATCGTTTCCCGCGCACCTCGCCGACCTGCGCCGGCGCGGGCTGTAAGCCTCGCGCCGGCAGGATGTTTTACGACGTCGGACTGGTCTTGAGATAGGCGATGATGTCCGCGCGCTTCTGCGCGTCGGGCTGCCCAGCATAGGTCATCTTCGTACCCGGCACATAGGCCTGCGGCTTGATCAGATATTGGTAGATGACCGGCTCGGTCCAGGTGATGCCGCTGTTCTTGTTCGCGGCGGAATAGGTGTAGCCGGGAACCGTGCCGGCCTTCCGTCCGACGACACCGTGGAGCGACGGGCCGATGCGGTTCTGCCCGGCGAGCGCACTGTGGCACGTCTTGCACACGGCGAAATCGGCCTTGCCCTTGACGGGATCACCGTGGAGCGAGGCATACGCCGGGGTGCCCGGCGGCAGGGGCGGAACGGCGAGCGCCGCGGTGGTTGCGGCAGCAGCGGCGAGGGTCGCGAAAGCAAGCTTGTACATGATCTCTCCCAAGGCTCCGTAGGCACGCGAACCATACACGCTAAATCGCACCCGGCAACGGGTGCGACACGCGGCAGCATGGCGGACGAGGGGTGGCGTGCCGGTGATCGGCGCAATGGAGCGGGCGAAGGGAATCGAACCCTCGTCGTAAGCTTGGGAAGCTTCTGCTCTGCCATTGAGCTACGCCCGCGCGAACCGACGCTTGCCACGCCGGACGGGCCGCGGTCAACAAGGGTGGTGCGCCCGAAGGGAACACCTTTAGCGCGGCGGATCAGCGGGTTAAGTTGGCTACCCGCCCAGAACGGGCTGTTGTTTTCATTGGCGTATTTGGCGCATTGGCTACCCGGTTCCGGTGCGGCGAAGGCACTGTCGTGGATATAAGCCAGATGCGACGGGTGACGCCGTCGAAGCCTGACCTATGGCACGGCACGCCGGTGACCGGCTCGCTCTGGACAGCCGAGCAGGCGGCGACGCTGGAGCGCGAGCGGCCATCGTGGCGACGCTTCGACCGGCACAAGGTCGTGATCGGCGCTGGGCAGATCAACTTCCGAAGGCCGCCGGATCCTGGTGTGACGTTCTGGTGCGCGGGCGGCAGCTCACGCCGCTGATCATGGCCGACCGGATGACGCGCGGCGGATCGCGCGGCGACAAAGCGACCGGTCGCCAGGCGCGGCTCGATATGCAGCGGCTCGTCGCTCGCTTTGCGCGCGAAGACGCGGCGGCAGGGCGGATGCCGATGACCGAATATCTGCGCGACCGGCTGCGGCTCGGCTATGAGCTGGCGCTATGATCGCGCTTGTCCTCGCCCTGTCCGTCGTTGTCGGCCCAGCCGGCACCCGTGATGTCGACGGCGACACGCTGATCGTGGCCGGCGAGCGCATTCGCATCGCCGGGATCAACGCCGCCGACCCGGTCGCCGGCCACAGCTGCACGATGCGGCGGCGCTGGCGTTTCGCCTGGTGCGACGACGCGGCTGCTGCGGCAGCGACGGCCTACGCCCGCGACTGGCTTGAGCGGGCGCGAACGCCGGTCGTGATCCGCCGCTACGGCTGCGATCGCTACGGCCGGACGATCGCCGATGTCGCCTTCGCCGGGCGCGATTTCGGCAAGGCGATGGTCGCGGCAGGTCACGCACGGCGGGTGCCAACGACGTGGATCGCCTGCCGCTGAACGGAGCACCTGTCACGGATCGGGGGAGCGGCCCGGAATTATACGCTTTAGGGCTTGACACAACATTACGCCGCCCGTAGATTGGATTCATCGGAAGGGCGCGGTGCCCGCCGAATAGCAAGGAGGGTCAGATGACCGCCACTTTTTACGCTACCCACGACACCGACGGCGAAGGCTCGATCAGCCAGGACGCCGCCATCTTCAAGTTTGCCACCCGCGAGGAAGCCGAAGCCTACCTTCGCAGCTCGTTCGACCACGCCGATCTGGCGGAGGAAGGGCTGGCGGTTGAAGTCGGCGCCGGCGGCTTCTCCGACTGCTGGATTAAGTCGCGGAACGCGCCCCGCGTCGGCGAGGCGTGGATCGCTCCGTTCAGCCGGTCGCAGCTTTACGTTCGGCGCCCCGGCCAGCATCCGGGCGGACGGGCTTACTGGACGACGCCGCGCGCCGATGTGCTGGTGGCGACGGTCGTTCAGGCCCGCTGACATGGACCGCGCCACGTTCATCGCGCTGGCGTCGGGGCTGTTCGGAGAGCGGTGGCAGTCGCCCCTCGCCGACGCGACCGGCATCAATTCACGCTCGCTCCGTCGCATGGCATCTGGCGCGCAGCCCGTGCCGCAGCGCCTGGCCGATGCCCTCACGGCCTCCCGGCGCGTCATTGATCTGATCGGCGATCTAGCCGCCGAATATGGCGCGGCCGACGAAATCAGGATGCAGGGTGACGACGGCCAACTGGTCGACTGGACCAAAGCCATCGTCGCGGCGTCGCTCCGCAGCGGGGAGAGCGTCCAATGACTTCGCTCGTGTCGATCTACCGACGCTTCCCCACCCACGATGCCGCCGGCACGCACCTTGAGTTTGTGCGCTGGCCGCACGGCCCGGTATGCCCCTACTGCGGGGCCGCGAAGGCGGCGCGGAAGAACGATGCGACGCGCGGGCTGACAGCACGTCGATGGCAACGCTGGGGATGCGACCGCAGCTTCTCGGTCACTGTGGGTACGATCTTCCATAACAGCCACGTCGATCTTCAGCGTTGGTTTCTGCTGATTGGCCTGATGCTTAACGCGAAGAAGGGTCTGTCGAGCAGCCAAGCCGCTCGCGACCTCGACATGCGCCAGCCGACGGTGTGGAGCATGATGCACCGCATTCGCACCGCTATGGGCCGCGACGCTGAGGCCGGGCTTCTCACCAGCTTGGTCGAAATCGACGAGACATTCGTCGGCGGAAAGCCCCGGAAGGCAAACCACCGCGACGATGACCGGCCGGGACCGCGCGGGCGGGGAATCTCGAAACAGCCCGTCGTCGGCGCGGTGGAGCGTGGCGGCCGGATGAAGGCGAAGGTGACGCTGCCACGGGGCGAGCGCAGGTAGCCGTCGGTCGCGCCGGCGACCCCGACCGGTGGCAAGGTGTCGAGCAGATCGGGCGCGATGGCGCGCAAATCGGATTGCCGTTGACGCTCCACTGCCGTGTACGCGGCGGGGGCGATCGGGCGCGTGCCGCGGCGCGCGCAGGGTGCGGGGTCGAAGCCCGCGGCTTGGGGCGTTGGCGCGTCCCAAGCCCGTCCCCTTGGGGACGGGTCGTCCTAATCCGGCCAGCCCGCGACCAGCGCCGCGCGCTTCGACTCGCAGTCGGCGAGCGCCGTGCCGTCGTCGCGCAGCACCTGCTCCACGTCAGCGCTCGACATCGCCCGCAGCGGCAGGTCGGGCAAGCGGCAGCGGATCAGCGACGCTGCCGGCGGTGGCGGCAGCGGTCGCGGCGGCTCGGGCGCTCGCGATCTGCTGCACGCGGCCAGCATCAAGGCAAGGGCGATCGGCGGCAGGGTTCTCACGGTAGTACTCCTTGACGGTGTCGCGGCCACGGTCGCCGAGGGCGGCGATCAGGTCGTGCGCCTGCGCCCCGGCGCTCGCGGCGGCGGCCGCCTTGTCCTGCCGGGCGGTCGCAAGCGCCGCGGCGGCATCGTTCGCGCGCTGGGTCGCGGCGGCCTCGCGGGCCAAGACGCGGTTCGCGCCGACGCTGTCGCCGAGGAAGTACGCCCCCACCGAACTCGCGGCGAGCGCGGCGAGGCTGCCGGCGATCAGCCACGGGCTCACGGCCGCACCGGCGCAGCGCAGGCCGCCGCCGTCGCGTCGGTCGGCCGCGGCGTCCGGTTGCCGCAGATCGTGCCGCCGACGGGATCGATCACGTTCGCCTGCACGGTCTTCGCCGCCAGCGGCAGCGCGTTGATGTCGTTGTCGCGGATCGTGCAGTCGCGGCAGCCGTAGATCGCCATGCCCAGCGGGTAGCTCATCCGCGCGCGGTTGCTGGTCAGCGTCAGTCGGTCGTAGCCGCCGTCGTCGCTGCCCGACTTGAACGCGCTGAACCCCTGGCCGTCGCCGTAGCATTCGTTGCCGGTAACGACGATGTCGGCCGAGATCAGCGCCGGGTTGGTCGCGCCGCCGTCGCTGGCGATCTGCAGGCAGTCGGGATGGTCGAGGCTGGTCGCCGGGTGCGCCTCGAGGACGTAGTTGCCGCTCGCCAGCCCGTGCTGGACGCTGAAGAAGCGGATGCCGTCGTTCCGCACCGGGTCGATCCGCGAGCCGGTGACGGCGACATTCTGAGCCTGGGCGAAGGCGACGCCGAAGTCCATGCCGGTGACGCGCGCGGCAATCAGGGTCACGTCCGTGGCGAGGTACGCCTCGAAGCCGGTGCCGCCGCGGTCCTGCGGCCCGTACTGGCCACCGGTGACGTGGACGCCGCCGGCCTTGAAGATCAGCAGGCCACCCTGGAACACCGCGCCGCGCGCGTCGATCGTCACGGGCGGCGCGAAGATGCGGTCGCGCAGCTCGACGACGGCGGTGCACGTGCCGGTGACGACGAATGCGGCGCCAGCGTGCGCCGCCTTGAAGGCGGCCGGCAGCGCGGTGCAGGCGACCGGAGCCGTCGCTGGCACAAGAGGCGTCTGGGCGTCGGCATAGCCGCCGGCCAGTAGCGCGATGAAGAAGACGAGGATCAGGCGCAGGCGGGTCATGGCGGCACTCCGTTGGGGGCCGGGCGCGAACCCGGCCCCACGGTTGATCAGGCGCTCGGCGTCTCCTTGGCGGCGACGGCGGCGCGCACCGCATCGAGCCCTGCCTGCGCGTTGGCGACCGCTTCCGTGATCGGCGAGAAGTCGGGCGCGACGGCGGTCGACAGGCGCTGGATGCGCGCGGCGAGCGACTGCAGCGCCGCCGCCCAGCCGTTGATGGTATCCGCGATCTGCTGGATCATGTTCGTCTCCTTGAGGGTTGCCCGGATGCCGCCGGGCGCGGTTCAGTTGACGCGGCCGCCGACGGACGAGCCGAGCCAGAATCCGGCGACGCCGCTGACGACGCCCGTGATCCACGCGGTGACGATCGCCGTCACCAGAACCGGCGTCGTGCTTGGCAGCTCGAGCACCTTGACCGTGATCCAGAAGGCCATGGCGAGCAGCACGAGCGTGACGAGCAGCGTGGCGGCCGAGGCTGTGATCGTGCGCGGCGGCGGGGCGGCCGGCGCAGGCGGGGTGGTGTCGCTCATAGCAGCAATCCCTTGTAGATGGCGGTGCGCCGCCGGCGGTCGTCGATCCCGTTCAGGCCGCCGTTGATGGCGCGGGTGACCGACACAACGTCGTCGGCGTCGGCCAGGCGCGCGATGCGGCGCGTGACCCAGAAGTGGCAGGCGATGCGCATCGCCGTGGCCGGATCGGCGGCGAGGTCCGGCTGCGCGACAAGCGAAAGGCCGATCGCCGCACCGGCTTCGGCGTAGTTCGCCCGGCCAGTGAGCATGACGAGGCCGCGACCGCGGTAGGCGTATCCATCGCCCGGCCCGTTCCCGAGGCGGCCGTCGTAATGCGCGAAATAGGCGGCATCGCCGAGCTCGACCGAGTATCGGAACCCGCCCGTCTCGGTCGCCGTCTGCCCCATGAAGTGGGCTACCCGGAGCGGCGCGACGTCGATCCCGGCACCGGTCCACCCGGCCGCTGCTGCTGCGCCGTAGGCAGCGGCAGCCGAGGCCGAAGCGCCGCCGACGGCGAACAGCGCGGTCCAGGTCTTCGGCCCGGCAATACCATCCGCCGAAAGAGAATAGCCGTGCGCGGCCAGCCGGCGCTGCAGCTGCGCGATGTCGATCACGCGCTCACCAGCGGATCGATCGTCACCAAGAAGCCGAAGATCGCGAAGTAGGCGACGACCGCGATGAATATCATCACGGCCAACAGCTTGAAGAACTCGCGCATCATCCCTCGCTCCCCAGTTGATCGATCAGTGCGTTTAGCGCCGCGTCGGCGTCAGACGCCGGCGCGGCAAGGAAGACCGGATCGGCAAGCGCTTCGACCACCGCGCGCGCCTTGATCCCGGGCGAGGGCGGCTGAGCGCTTGCACGTACCAGTTGCGATGCAGCGGCGAGCGCGAGGCCGCCGCTCGACAGCGCCGTCCCGATGTCGATCATTTGGACCCGTCCTGTTGTTTCGCACGGTCGACCAAGAAGGCGAGGCTACTGTTAATCGCCGTCAGGCTGTCGTGGTCCTTCGCGGCCGCGGCCTCGTCAGTGCCCTGGCGCTTCTCGTCTTCGATTTGCTTGCTGCTGATCATGTCGATCTTGGTCGACTGCGCCGACGCCTGCCAGATCAGGCCACCGAGGCTGAGCCCCAGCGCGGCAAGCGCGATCATGTCGGCAAGGCGCAGGGTCCGCGTGGCCCTGGCTTCATCTGTCATGGGCCGAAACTCCAACGCCGGGGAAGCAGGGATGTCGCCGATCAGTCGCCGAGCGCGCGCCAGTTGAACCCGTCGCACACGGCCGATCCGCCGCCGTTGTTCTGGTAGTAGGCGACGAAGCCGGTCGCGCTCATCGACACGACCTGCAGGAAGGTATCGCGGGTGTTGAGCGAGCTCGGATTGCGGGCCGTGATCTGGATGTTGCGACAGGCGTTGGGAAAGGTGATCGGAAACGACACCGACACCGTGCCCTCGCCGGTGAAGGTCGATGTGTTCGACCCCCACTGCTCGACGACGCCGCTCGGCCGCTTCTCCCAGCCGGGATCGCCGAGCGTCGCCGACGATGTCGGCAGGGACAGCATCTCGAACCCTGTCCCGTCGTAGATCAGGGCATAAATCTGGCCCGCGCCGATTGCGCCGGCCGCGAGCGCGCTGCCACCGGCCGTGACCGGCAGCGCCGATCCGCCGTTGAGCGCGAGCGTAGCGGCGCCGGTGTTGGTCGCGCTCGCCTTCAGATACACAAGCAGCCCGGCCGCGAGCGTCGGCACTGGCGCCAGCGTCGCCGTCAGCGCATTGGCCGTTCCGCCTGCGACGGCGAAGTTATAGGCGTTCGCCTGCACCGCCGCCGCCGCCCCGGCCGGAGTGGTGGCCTTAGCGGCGTTTGTGCCTGTCGCCGTCTCTGCCGCGGTCGCGAGCGCGACGATGCCTGCCGTCGTCGTCGATGCGACCGGCAGCGAGGTGGCCGGCACGACCTCACCCGACAGCAGCTCCCACGACGTGCCGTCATACGCGAACAGCGAGATCTCGCCGGCGACCAAGCCGCCGGGGACGAGCGCGCCACCCTCGTAGGTGATCGACTTCGCACCGAGCCCGGCCCAGTTGAGCGTCGCCGCGCCCGTAGTCGTATGGCCGACGAGCACGCTCGCGGTGAGGCCTGCGGCGAGCGCCGTCGGAGGCAACGAAGGCGTCGCGGCGAGCGCATTCACCGCGCCGGTGTCGACCGCGTACGACGCCGAACGGATCGCCGCGAGCGCGAGCAGGCGGATCGCCTGCGTAAGTTGCGTGTACGTCGTCTTCGACGGTGTCAGCCCGGCGGCCGTGACGACGTTAATCAGCTCGACCATCGTCATGTTCATGAAGTCGGCGCTGACCGTCGTCGGCGGAGTTCCGGTCGCGGGATTGCCGCCGGTGAAATAGCCGGGCGTTCCGGCGAGTGCCGGCACCGGCAGCACGCTCGCCGCCGAGGCGTTGTCGATTTGGAACATCGGCGGCTAGCCCCTAAAGATACTGGCTGTTGCGGGCGTCGTTAAAGCGGTAGCTCGGCGCGAAGCCGCTTGCCGACGACAGGATGAAGACCGTCGTGTCCGCCGGCGCGACCGACTGCAGCTCGCACAGCAGAACATCGGTCGACAGGCCGCCGAAGTTGGTGACGACATTGACGCCCCACGCGAATGCCCAGTCGTCCGAGGCGAGTGGGTCGCCGATCCGGTTCCGCTCGACGCGGAAAGGCGAGAAGACGGTGATCGTGATCGTAAAGCCGAGAGCTGCGGCAAAGGCGATGTAGCGCGACCGTGACAGGCCGCCGCCGCCGATGAAGCGAGCGCGAACCTGCGCCTGCCGCTGCCCGATCGTCGGTGAAGGGCCCGCGCACGGATCCGGCAGTCCGAGGCTCGCCTCCCATTCGGGCAGCAGATCGAGGGTCGTGAACGGAAAGGCATCGACGAGTAGCGCGACCGCGTCAGCGTCCGACCGCGCGAGCGACGCAGACAGCGCGGCGAGCGTGGTCGCTTGGACCGAGGTCGGATCGTCGGGCCATACCGGCCCGCGCGGGCGCAGCGCGAGCGATGCCGCGGCATAGTCCGCTGCCGAAAAGCGCCCGCTCATACGTAGGTGATACCGCCGAGGATGGGCAGCGCCCCGGGATTAGACGTGATGTTGCCGGCGAACCCCGGGCCTACAGTGCCGGCGCTCGCAGCAATGGCGGTGAGAACGAAGCCGGCCGATCCCGGCACGGCGGCGATCGCCCCTTCGATCGCCGATGAATAGGTGACGCCGCCCGGCTGCGCGTTGGCGCGCAGCGCGGCGACGACGGCGGCGCGGATCGCGTTCTGCACGGCGACCGTCGCTCCCGTAAGGCCGGCGATCGTCAGCGTGATCGTGTTCGCGACCGGCGCCGAGGCATAGACCAGCGCCGTCACCGGCTGCAGAGGCCAGATCGCGGCGACGACGGCGAGCTGATCGCCGGTGGCGGCGACGTCGCGACTGTCGAAGGGCGACACGCCGTTGGTTCCTTGCGGGATGCCGCCATAGGCCGCCTCGGCGTCATCCATCATGAACAGGATGACGACGCTTCCCGCGCCGCGGCCGCCGCGGACAACCCAGGCGCGCGTGACGCCCGGCACGGCGAGCGCCCACTCGACGAAGTCGCTCGCCGCGCCACCCTGCGGCGGCGCGGCATAGGCGAGCAGCATCCGGCTGCGGAAGGCGTCGTCGCCCTCGACGTCGGCCCCGCCAGTCAGCGGTGTCGTCGTCAGACCGGTCGACTGCACGCCAGCGACGCCGGACGAAAGCGTCATCGGAACGCCGGCCGGGGCTTCGCCGTCGGCTCCGGTCGCCACCGCGACGACGGAAACGGTTGTTGTGCCGCTGGCGACGGTGGCGTCGGCGGTCGACCTGAAGGCCACGCCGTCGGCGCGCGACATCGGCGTCCCGGCCGGGATGACCGAACCGTTCGTGCCGGAGAAGGCGACCTGCCCGGCGGCCGCGGTCGCCGGCTTGCGCGTCACCCCGTGCAGCGCCGCCCAGCCCTCGAGATACTCGTCCGTGGCGGTGAACGGCACCGCCTGGCGCGCGATATAGTCGAGATAGCCATAATGGCCGTTGGCGAGCGCCGCCATGACGTCGCCGACGATGCCGAGGTTGGAAAAGCGTAGGAGGGCGTCGCTGCTCGGCAGCGCCGACGCAATGTCGGCACGCACGGCGGTGCGAAGAGCGGTCAGAGTAGGACGTTCGAACGGCATCTACGGCCCCTTCCACGCCCAGTCGAACGCCAGCGTCGCCGTCTGCCCGTCACCGCGCGAGAGGGTCACGCGAGCGCCGAGCATCCCGGGCGCACTCCACTCCACCTCGACATCGACCGAAGCCGCGACGCCGTCGTCGATCAGCCATTGCAGCGCCGCCGCGATGTCGCCCTTGACCAGCGCCAGCGTGATATCGGTCTGCTTGGAGCGCAGGCGCAGCCACAGCTTCGAACCCAGCGCCTTGGCGTCGTCGCCCCACCAGCCGCGGGGATCGTCAAACGCGGTTGCCGCGAGATCGTCGGTGGACGCTTCGGCATCGGTGAACAGGCTGATCAGCACGGCCGTCTGCAAGTCGTGTCCCGATACCAGCCCGAAATGGCCAGTTACCGCGTCAGGGATGCCCTGCGCTGCACCGGGCTGAAGCGCAGCGACGGCGGCGGCCGACACCGCCCAGTCGCCGCGGCAGTCCGGCGGCGACCAGATCGTCTGGATATCAGCCATTCGGACGCCTT
>JAFARM010000388.1 GCA_019245455.1 Sphingomonadaceae bacterium
CGGCGGCCACACGCTGCTGCCGGCGATCAAGTCGCGGCTGCGCGCGCCCGATACGCTGGTCGACCTCACCGCGCTGCCTGGGCTGACGAGCATCGAGCGCGAGGTGGATCGGCAGGGGGCCGACACGCTGTGGATCGGCGCGCTGACCACCCACGCCACCGTCGCCGCCGACCCGACGGTCAAGGCGGCAATCCCCGGCCTCGCCGCGCTCGCCCTGCTGATCGGCGACCCGCAGGTCAGGAACCGCGGCACGCTCGGCGGGGTGCTGGCGAACAACGATCCCGCTGCCGATTATCCGGCTGCGCTGCTGGCGCTCGGCGGCACGGTCGAGACCGACCGGGGGTGCCACGACGCCGACGCCTTCTTCCTGGGGATGTTCGCCACCGCGCTGGCCGACGGCGAGATCGTCACGCGCGTCGGCTTCCGCGTGCCGCGGCGCAGCGCCTACGCCAAGTTCCGCCATCCCGCGTCGCGCTACGCCATCGTCGGCGTCTATGTCGCCGAGACGGCGGCAGGCGTGCGCGTCGCCGTCACCGGAGCCGGCCCCGGCGTCGTCCGCTGGCCGGAGGCGGAGGCGGCGCTGACGGCGGCGTTCACCCCGCAGGCCGCGCGTGGGCTGGTGCTGGGCGGCGACCTCAACACCGACATTCACGCCAGCGCCGAGTACCGCGGCCACCTGGCGGGCGTCATGCTGGAGCGCGCGGTCGCGGCGGCGTAGCGCTGTCCTACAGGGGGCGTCCTGTGCTAGCGTGCCACGCGACGGTGAGGTGGTGTGACGATGCTTGCGAACGGACGGATCGGGCAAGGCGGCGGGTTAACCATCGGCTCTTTGTGCCGGGGCGGGGTCGGAGGGGGCATCGCGCGCACTTCGTCACCTTAGCCCTAAAATCCGGTAACCAATCTTGCCGGGTGAGCGCGGCACGCTGGCGGCCGCTCGGTGTCCGGTTGCGCCGCCGCCCACCGCGGGGCTAGACCGGCGGCGACGCAACGATCAAGCGGGGACGCGACCTTGGCCGGCCACAGCAAATTCAAGAACATCATGTATAGGAAGGGCGCGCAGGACCGGAAGCGCGCCGCCGCCTTCTCCAAGCTCAGCCGCGAGATCACCGTCGCCGCCAAGTCCGGCCTGCCCGATCCGGGGATGAACGCCCGCCTCCGTGCCGCCGTCATCGCCGCCCGGCAGGGGGGGATGCCCAAGGACAATATCGAACGCTCGATCAACAAGGCGAGCGGCGGCGACGCCGAGACCTACGAGGAGATCCGCTACGAAGGCTTCGGCCCCGGCGGCGTCGCCCTCATCATCGAGACGCTGACCGACAACCGCAACCGCACCGCGACCAACGTCCGGACGATCGTCAGCAAGAACGGTGGCAACCTGGGCGCGAGCGGATCGGTCAGCCACGGCTTCGACCGGCTGGGCCTCATCACCTACCCGGCCAAGGCGGGCAGCGCCGACGCGGTGTTCGAGGCGGCGCTCGAGGCGGGCGCGGAGGACGTCGTCTCGACCGACGAGAGCCACGAGGTTTGGACGACGGTCGAGAACCTGCACGAGGTGACGCGCGCGCTCGAGGCCAAGCTCGGCGAGGCGGAATCGGCCAAGCTCGCCTGGCGGCCGCAGGTGATGACCGAGGTGGGCGAAGGGGACGCGGGGTCGCTCCTCAAGCTGATCGACGCGCTCGAGGACGACGACGACGTCCAGACCGTGTGGGGCAACTACGACGTGCCCGAGGACGTGCTGGCGAGGCTGGGGTGACGCCTCTCGCCCGCCCTGTGAGCGGAGCGAACCGCGAGCGGGGAGGCTTGGCGTGATCGTTGCTCAGCGTCTCCCTCCCCCCCCGACGCGCAGCCTCGGAGAGCGGGGAGGGCCGGGGTGGGGGTGTGCGTGCGAGCGGCCGCGGTTCGCGCGGGGAAGGCGTTCCGCCACCCCGGCCCTCCCCGCTCTCCGGCTTCGCCGGGGGGGGAGGGAGAAGAGGGACGCGCTGCTCTATAGCCGGGCGCGCCGATGATCCTCCTCGGCCTCGACCCCGGCCTGCAGGCGACGGGCTGGGGTATCGTCGCCGCCGACGGCAACCGGCTGCGCCACATCGCTAACGGCACGGTCCGCAGCCGCGCCGGCGACCCGCTTGCGGTGCGGCTGTGCCAACTCCACGACGCGCTTGCCGACGTGCTTGCCCGCCACGAGCCGGACAGCGCCGCAGTCGAGGAGACGTTCGTCAATTCCAACCCGCAGTCGACACTGAAGCTCGGCCAGGCGCGCGGAGTCGTCCTGCTCGTCGCCGCGCGCGCCGGGCTGCCGGTCGCCGAATACGCGCCCCGCCTGGTCAAGAAGGCGCTCGTCGGCACCGGAGCGGCGGACAAGGCGCAGGTCGCCGCCATGGTCGCCCGCCTGCTGCCCGGCTGCGGCCCGCTCGCGCCCGATGCCGCCGACGCGCTGGCGGTGGCGATCATCCACGCGCACATGGGCGCGACGGCGCGAACGCTGGCGGCGGCGCGATGATCGCCAAGCTCAGCGGCACCGTCGATAGCGTCGCCGCAGACAGCGCGGTGGTCGACGTGAACGGCGTCGGCTACCTCGTCGCCGCCAGCAGCCGGACGCTCGCGGGATTGAACGCGGGCGCGGCCGCCGTCCTCCATGTCGAGACGCAGGTGCGCGAGGACGCGATCCAGCTGTTCGGCTTCGCCACCGCCGCCGAGCGCGACTGGTTCCGCCTGCTGCTCAGCGTCCAGGGCGTCGGCGGGCGCGTGGCGCTCGCGATCCTGTCGGTGCTGACGCCCGACGAGCTGCAGCGGGCGGTCGCGGCGAAGGACACCGCGAGCATCGCCCGGGCGAACGGCGTCGGCCCGAAGCTCGCGGCGCGCATCGCCAACGAGCTGAAGGACAAGGCGGGCGCGCTGCCGGCTGGACCCGGATCGGCGGCTCCGGTCGTCGTTGCCGGCGGCGCGGCCGCCGATGCCCTGTCGGCACTCGCCAACCTCGGCTTCCGCCCGGCCGACGCAAACCGTGCCGTCGCCGAGGCCGTCGCCGAGTTGGGGGAGGATGCGGCGGTCGGCGACCTCGTCCGCATCGCGCTCAAGCGGAGCGCGCGCGGTTGACGATGGTGGCGGTGCCAGGCGAAGGTCGAACGCGGAGGGCAGTGATGCGGGCAGTGGTTCTGGTGGCGGCGGCGGTTGCGGGTGCGACGCCGGCGGCGGCATCGATGCAGACGGAGTATGACACGGCGCAGGCCGCGCTCGACGCCGGCAAGTATCAGGACGCGCGCGACCGCTTCGCCGCCCTGCTCGCCAAGCTGCCAAAGGCCCAGGCCCACACCGCCGCCCTGCTCGCCGCGCGCACCGGCATCGCCGAGCGGCGGCTGGGCAATCCGGTGGCGGCGATCGCCCGGCTGACGGCGGCCCTCGCCGCGCTCGACCCGGCGAAGGACGCCGCCGAGCGCATCAACACTGGTTATGAACTCGGTCTGGCCTATGAGAACAACGGCGATCTGGCGGCCGCCGGCACCACGTACGCGGCGGTCACGGGCGAATCGGGCTTCGCCGCCGATTCGCTGAGCACCGGCGTTCGCCTCGGCCTTATCCGATCGAAAATCTTCACCGATACCGCCGCGGCGCGGCGCGACCTCGACGCGCTGATCGCCCAGCTGCCGGCGACGGTAAGGTCGGACAAGGCGTCGCTCGCTCACGTCTATCAGCTCCGCGGCCGCATCGAGCTGATCGACCACCGCTATGCCGAGGCGCGGGCCTGGTTCGAGAAGGCGCTGCCGCTCAGCGGTGGCCTCAGCGACCGCGTGACCGTGCTCGGCCAGCAGGTGCGCGGCGACCTTGCCATCGCCAGCTTCCTGGGCGGCCGGACCGAGGATGCGCACCGCTACCTCGCTTTTACCGGCACAGGGTATCTGCCGCTCGCCAGCCTCCGCTTCGGCGACACGCTGCGGCCGCCGCCGTGCGCGCCGCTCAGCACGCTGAAGCCGGACGACGTCGCGGTGATCGAGATCAGCATCGCCGACAGCGGCCGCGTCGCGCGGGCGACAACGGTCTATGTTTCCCACACCGGCGGCCCCGAAACGCTGTTCACCGACGCCGCGCGCGAGTGGAAGTGGGACCGGGGAGCGATCGCCAAGATGCCCGCGTTCTATCGCCAGGCGCTGCGTCTGGAGGTCCGCTGTGCGACACAACGCGACGACGACGGCATCGGCATCGGCCTGTTCCGCAGCGCGATCGAACAGTGGCAGGCGGCGACGCGCATCGAGCCGCTGCCCGATCTGCCCGACGACCCAAAGGCCGCCGAGGCGGCGCTGACGGCCGAGATCGCGCGTCGGACGGCCGCGTTCGGACCCGACTCGCCGCAATTGTTCCCGCTTCTGTTCGAAGGGCTGAAGGTCCTGAGCAAGGATCAGGCGCGCGTTGCGGCACCGCGACTGGCAATCCTGGCCGAAGCCGGCGGCGCACCGGCCGATGTCGTCCTCGCTCTGCGCGCCGAGACCGCCGCCCCGTCCACCGAGACGCCGGCGGCGTATAGTCGCCGCGTCCGCGAATGGTCGGACACGGTCGGCCGCGCCGTCGCCACGACCGTCGCGGAGGGGCAGGGGGACAGCCGCGGCGTCGCCTATCTGCGCCTCGTCTTCGCGCGTTATGCCGAGCGAGAAAAGGACGACGCGCGGGCGGCGGCGGCGTTGCGCGCCGTGATCGCCGCGCCGCCAACGACGGTGCCGTCGGCCGATCCGATCCGCGTCGCCGCCCTGCTGCAACTCGCCTCGATCGAGGCGGCGCACGAGCGGATCGCCGATGCGACGGCGTTGTACCGGGCGACGGGGCTCGACGCCGAGCAATGTGCGCTGGTCGACGTCAAGCCGGTCGTGCGGCAGCAGTCGGTCAACCAAACCGACTTCCCGACCGAGGCGTTGAAGTGGGGCTTCGACGGCGCGGTCCGCGTCGGCTATGACATCGATACGACAGGTAAGCCGGTTAATGTCCGCACGATCACCGCTGTCCCGCCGTTCGTCTTCGATGCCGGCACCGAACGCGCCGCCGCCGGCTTCCGCTACCGCCCGATCTTCCGCGACACCGCCGGCATCGGCTGTTCCGGGTACACCAGCAACGTCAAGTACCAGATCGACGGCGTCAGCAAGTGACCCGGCGGGATTAGCGTGGCGAGCGCGACGCCGCTATCATCGGGCGTGGACCGCCCCATATCGCCCCTGCGCCGGCCGGAGGACGTCGACGCCGCGCTGCGCCCGCAGCGGCTCGGCGAGTTCGTCGGGCAGGCGGCGCTGCGCGACAACCTGGGCGTCTTCATCGCCGCCGCGCGCGATCGCGGCGAGGCGCTCGACCACGTCCTGCTGCACGGGCCGCCGGGGCTGGGCAAGACGACGCTGGCGCAGATCGTCGCCCGCGAGCTCGGCGTCGGCTTCCGCGCGACGAGCGGCCCGGTCATCGCCAAGGCCGGCGACCTCGCCGCCGTCCTGACTAACCTCGAGCCGCGCGACGTCCTGTTCATCGATGAGATCCACCGCCTCGCGCCAGCGGTCGAGGAAATCCTCTACCCGGCGATGGAGGACCGCGCGCTCGACCTGATGATCGGGGAGGGGCCGAGCGCGCGGTCGGTGCGCATCGACCTGCCGCCGTTCACGCTGGTTGGGGCGACAACGCGCGCCGGGCTGGTGACGACGCCGCTCAGGGACCGCTTCGGCATCCCGCTGCGGCTGCAGTTCTACACGGTCGACGAGCTGGAGCAGGTCGTCACCCGCGCCGCCCACCTGCTGGCGATGCCGCTCACCGCCGACGGCGCGCGCGAGATCGCCGCCCGCTCGCGGGGCACGCCGCGCATTGCCGGGCGGCTGCTGCGCCGCGTGCGCGACTTCGCCGGCGGCGCGACGGTCGATCGAACCGTGGCCGATCGCGCGCTCGCCCGGCTGGAGGTCGATGCGCTCGGCCTCGACGCGATGGACCGGCGTTACCTGATGATGATCGCCGACACCTACCGCGGCGGCCCGGTCGGGGTCGAGACGCTCGCCGCCGGCCTGTCGGAGCCGCGCGACACGATCGAGGACGTGGTCGAGCCGTACCTGATCCAGACCGGCCTTGTCGCCCGGACCGCGCGGGGGCGGATGCTCAATCCTCCGGCGTGGAAGC
>JAFARM010000051.1 GCA_019245455.1 Sphingomonadaceae bacterium
TGTCGGGACGGCTCCGGGGTTTGACACGACTGGGGGCACGGCTTTCCTTTCAATCTCCGCCCTGTTCGCACGAACAAGGAGTTGTAGGAAAGCGGCGGCGTCCTGGGGAACAGGCCGGCTTCCGTCGCGTACCCCGATCAGGGTTGAACAAGCGGCTTGCGGGACCGGCCCTGAGTGGTCAGGCGCGGATCGACTTGGCCGTCGCCAGATGCCGCCGCAACGCCGGCAGTGTTTGCCTGGCCAGCGCCCGGATATCGGCGGGGTCCTTGCTGTTCGCCTCCTTCTCGAAGTCGGCGATGTCCTTCTCGTGATCGGACACCATGTAGCGCGCGAACTCGCGGTCGAACGCTGCCCCGTGCAGCCCCTCAAGCTTGTGCTGCTCCGTCACCGCTTCATCGGCCATCGCGGTCGTCGGCGAGACGCCGTGCCGACGCGCGACCGGCAGCGCTTGCGCGCGCGCTTTGGTATGATCGGCGGCCAGCATCGCGCCAAACCGCTTCGTCGCCGCGGACGCGCCTTGCCGTTCTGCCATGTGGCCGAGCGTGGTTTCGGAATTGTCGCCCTTCATCGCCTTGGTCAGAAATTCGGCGGGATCGGCGAGCGCGGGCGTGGCGACCATGACGAGCGCGGCGGCGGCGAGATAGACTGGGCGCATGATTGATCTCCTGGGCGGCTCCCCGCAAAGCGCGTGACCCGGGACAAGCGTTCCCCGGGATGGCACGGCGGGTGGTCGTTCGACCGTGCCGACCTAGAGAGACGCTGGCCGGACCGCCATGCCATCCCAAACATGCGTACACAGCTGCGCGGCCGCCGTGTCGTCGTGCGTCAGCGCGGCGACCGTCACCCAGCCCTCGGCCCGCAGCCTGGCGCCATCGTCCGCCGGAGTACCGAGCGGCAGGAACAGGCGGCGGCGCTCGGGCGCGGGCAGGCCGGCGGCGAGCGCGTCGGCGTAGAGCGAGAAGCCGGTCGCGGGCTCGGCCGCGCCGTCCTCGTGCAGGATGGCGTAGGTGCCGCCACGCCCGACCTCGCCCGAAACACCGGCGGCGAACAGCGAGAAGCCGAGCCAGCTTTGATATTCGAAGCCGTGCAGCTCGGTCGGGTCGAGCGTCAGCGTCACATCCGGCAGCGCGGCGGCGATCGCCTCGATCCCGTCGAGCCGGCTTGCGAGCAGTCCGGTCGTGTCGAACGCGCGCAGCCGCGCGAGCGCGGCGGCGAACGGCCCCGCCGCCTCGATCAGCGGGAGGTACGCGGGCGCGAGCGCGGCGACGCCGCCCGCGTCCTTGGCATCGAGCCGTTCGCGCAGCATCGACACCTGATCGGCGGGCACCGGCAGCGGCCCGGCGGCGAGTGTCTCGACCAGATCGGGCAAGGTCATATCGACCGAGATGCCGCTCGCCCCCGTCGCTGTCAGCGCCGCCACCGCGACGGTGACGATCTCGACCGCCGCCGCGACGCTGTCGAGCCCGATCAGCTCGCAGCCAAGCTGGCGTTGCGCGCGCGCGGGGGCGAGCTGCGATGCGCGCAGCTTGATGACCGATCCGGCATAGGACAGCCGCACCGGGCGCGGATGATGGCCCATGCGTGTCGCGGCGATGCGGCCGATCTGTGCGGTGATGTCGGGCCGGACCGCGAGCGTGCGCTGCGACACCGGATCGACGAACCGCACCGCATCGCGCAACCCGCCCGCCTTCAGCCGCGAGCCAAGCCCCTCGGCGAACTCGACGAGCGGCGGATCGACGCGCTCATAGCCATAGGACGCGGCGACCGCGAGCACGGCAGCCTCGACCGAAGCGGCGCCATCGGCATGCGGCGGCAGGCGATCGCGGAACCCTTCGGGGAGGAGGCTGGTCATGCGCCCGTCCTAGCCTCAGCTGAAGCCCAGCGCCATCGCGGTGCGGACGCCGGGGAGCGCGCGGATATGGGCGATCAGGTCGGGCGAGACTTTCTCGTCGACCGACAGGAGCAGCACCGCCTCGCCGCCGGCCGAGCGGCGGCCGAGATGGAAGGTGGCGATATTCACCCCCGCCTCGCCCAGCAATGTGCCGAGCCGGCCGATAAAGCCCGGCGCGTCCTCGTTGACGACGTAGAGCATCGGCCCGGCCAGATCGGCCTCGACCTTGATCCCGAACAGTTCGACGAGCCGCGGGGCGGCGTCGCCGAACAGGGTGCCCGCCACCGACCGGTCGCCCGCCGCCGTCTTGACGCTCACGCGGACGAGCGTGTGGTAATCGCCCTCGCGGTCATGCCGGACCTCGCGCACGTCGAGCCCGCGCTCGCGCGCGAGGAACGGCGCGTTGACCATGTTCACCGTGTCCGAATGCACGCGCATTAGCCCGGCGAGCACCGCGCTGGTGATCGGCTTCTGGTTGAGTTCGGCGGCCGCGCCCTCGACCTCGACCGCGATGCCCGCCAGCCCGCCATGCGCGAGCTGCCCGATCAGCGACCCCAGCTTCTCGGCGAGCGCCATGTACGGCTTCAGCTTGGGCGCTTCCTCGGCCGACAGGCTCGGCATGTTGAGCGCGTTCGTCACGCCGCCATTGACGAGATAATCCGCCATCTGCTCGGCGACCTGCAGCGCGACGTTCACCTGCGCCTCGTTCGTCGACGCGCCCAGATGCGGGGTCGAGACGAAGCCCGGCGTGCCGAAGAGGGGCGACGCCTTGGCGGGCTCCTCGGCAAACACGTCGAGCGCGGCGCCACCGATATGCCCCGAGTCGAGCCCTGCCTTCAGCGCCGCCTCGTCGATCAGCCCGCCGCGCGCGCAGTTGATGATGCGGACGCCCTTCTTCGTCTTCGCGAGCGCGTCCGCCGACAGGATGTTGCGCGTCTGGTCGGTCAGCGGCGTATGCAGCCTGATGAAATCGGCGCGCGCCAGCAGCTCGTCGAGCGTCACTTTCTCGATGCCGAGCTCGACCGCGCGCTCGGGCGTCAGGAACGGGTCGTAGGCGATCACCTTCA
>JAFARM010000155.1 GCA_019245455.1 Sphingomonadaceae bacterium
GCCGGGCGCGCCTTCGGGCCGCCGCAGCCCGGCAAATGGGTTAACCTGCGTCGACTTGAGCGGGATCGCCAGATTGAAGCCGTAGCGCAGCGTCGCGCTGTCCTCGCGCGCGAAGTTGACCGGGCGGGTGTCGACGCTAACGAAGTCGCCGGCGGCGTCGCGGACGAAGCGGTCGGCGAAGGCGGCCTCGATTGCTGCACTCGTCGCCGGGAAGGCGGCGATGGCGTTCGTCACGTGCGTTTCCACGTAGTTGGCCGTAACGGTCAGGTCGGGCTTGGCGAGCGGCTTCCAGTTCGCCTCGACCTTGGTCACATGGCGCGCGCTTGCCTGCAGCGCCGGGTTGCCGCCCGAGACCAGCGTGGCGAAGACCGTCGTGCCGGTCTGGGGGTCGAAGATCGCCGCGTTGGGCGTCGTCACCACCGGACCCTGCAGCTGCTGCACGCTCGGCGCGGCGTGGTCGTCGGTGTGGCTGGCGACCAGGCTCAGGGGCTTGCGCGGGGTCCAGTGCAGGCCGTAGCCGAACGTCGTCAGCGTGCCGAAGTCCGACAGATACTGCGCGGCGAAGTTGCCGTTGGCGCTGAGGTCGCCGATCGCGCCGCCGAACCCCGCCTTGCGGCTGGTCAGCGGCACGTCGAGGTTGAGCTGACCGCTGACGAGGTTGCGCGTGAAGTGCGTCGTCTGCGCGACCCCGCGGCGGAGCGATTCGCCGTCGAAGCCGCTGAAGCTGCCGAGCAGCTTCGCCGAGACATCGACGTCGCCGGCGGGCAGCGTCAGCGGCGACCCCGACACCAGCCCGTCGATGCTGCCGCTCTGCGCCAGGCTGCGCGACGTGTCGGGCGCACGCGGCACGACCGCCGTGCCGAACGGCGCGAGCGGATCGCCGCCGGCGATGACAAGCGCCTGGAAGACGCTGGCGTCGGCACCGCTGTCGGTCTTCGTCCGCGTGTCGGTCCGGTCGAAGTTGGTGACGAGCGACCAGCGCCAATCCTTGCCGTCGTGGTTGAGCGTCGTCCCGAGATGGAGGCTCGACGTGTTGGTGTCGGCGAGCAGCGGGCCGAGCCCGGTGGCATAGCGCGCCACCGTCGCCGGGCCGGCGGGCGGCCCGAACGGGCTGGTGCCGGGAACCGACAGGGACACGAGGCCGAGCCCGTTCTCCCCCTCGGACTGGTCGAACTCGGCGCGGAAGTTGACGGTCGCCGACAGGTCGCCGGGCAGCAGGCGGTTGTAGATCGCGTTCAGCTGCTCGGTGTCGGCGTCACGCGTCAGGGTGCGGAAGCGCGTCACGTCGGGCGCATCGCCGGCGACGGCGGGCGTGTCGGCGACGATGCCGCGGTCGGCCTCGGTCAGGGCGTCGACGTGGGTCGCCTTGAGATCGAGGTTGAGCCGGCCGTCCTTCTTGATGCGCAGGTAATCGGCGCTGCCGGCGACGTTCGCCGCCCCGCCCTCGGTCGCCGTGCCGCCGGTCGCCTCGGCCGTCGTCGCGCGGAAGCGCGGCCGCAGGACGAAGTTGACGACGCGCTGGTCGGCGGGCGCGCCGTACTTCAGCGCCACCTCTTCGGGCAGAATGTCGACGCGCAGGATGGCCTCGGTCGGCAGGTCGCGGATCTCGCTGAAGCCCGAGATGCGGTGTCCGTTCAGCAGGACGAGCGGCGCGCCGCCGGTGCCGCGGTCAGAGCGCGTCTGCGGCGCGAGCTCGTTCAGCAGGTCGGCGACCGACGAAACGCCGTAGCTGCGGATGTCGGCGGGCGACAGCTGAATCTCCGGCTTGATGTCGCCGACGACCGCGCCCGGCTGCGCGGGGGCGCGGCCGGTGACGACGATGTCGGGCTCTTCGGGCGCCTCCTGCGCCGCGACGGGTGCCGTGGCCGCCACCGCGAGCATCGCCGCGCACACGGCCTGCTGCCGCGCCGCCTTCCGCCTTGCCATGTCCGCTTCTTCCTGCCGCCGCGCCCGCGCCCTACGCCCGGTGCCCGGACAATCCCCCGCCGCGACGGCGATGGTGACCCCTACGGGAATCGAACCCGTGCTTCAGCCGTGAGAGGGCCGCGTCCTGACCGCTAGACGAAGGGGCCGAAGCCGGCGGCCGCTGTACGGCGCGCGGATGGGCCGAGTCAAGGACGCGGCGGTTGTCATGCGAGGCCGCCGCCTGCTATCACAACCGCGACGTCGGAGCGCGGACGACGGGCGGGCAGGAGGCGCAAGACGTGGCCAACGTGAACCGGATCGGGCAGATCACGCTTCCCGGCGCGACCGATGCCGTGACGATCACGCGCATGACCGCCGTCGAGCGGATCAGCGAACCGTTCACCATCGTCGTCGACATCGAGCATCTGGGCACCGCCGGGCTCAACCTTCACCCGATCCTGGCGCACAACGTGACGATCAAGTTCGACAGCGCGCGAGGGTTTGTCGAGGGACCGGACCCGATCAGCCGCTACTTCAGCGGCATCCTCTGGGAATATGTCGAACTCGGCAAGACGACCGACGAGAAAGGCTTCACTTACCGCCTGACGCTCCGCCCCACGCTCGAGCTGCGGACGATCGAGCGGCAGAGCATCATTCACTACAAGAAGACGATCAGCGATCTGATCGGCGGCTTCCCGAACTTCAACATCACGACGAAAATCACCGACAGTTATGCCGCGGTTGAATATCGCGTCCAATACGACGAGAGCAGCTTCGCCTTCCTGTCCCGGCACTTGGAGAAGGAAGGTATCTACTATTTCTATCGTCATAGCGAGAGCGGGCACGAATGCCTGATGCTCGATGCGCGCAACAGCCATCCCGCAATGGTTCCGGCGACGGTCAAGCTCGACCCGCAAGGCACGTCCCCCGGCATCCTATTTTCGCTCGTCGAGCGGCGCAGCTTTGCGCCGACCAAGTACACGGTCGATGACTACGACTATACGGTACCGACGCAGGACCTCCACAAGGACGCCAAGGCCGAAACGTTCGGCGCGCCGCCGAAGCGGTTCGTCAACGGCGGCGAGGTGGCGCAGAAGGGCCTGCCGCGCTACGTCTATCCCGGCAACTACGACGCCGCGACCCTCGATGCCGGGCAGCGCTATGCCAACGTCTGGCTCGACCGCGACCGGCGGCTGATGGCGCGCAGCTTCGCCGAGGGCAATTTCTTCGCCGCCGCCGTGGGGCGGACGCTGACGGTCGATTTTTCGATGACCGACACGGAGAATGCGGACACCGAATATCTGATCGTCGGCACGACGCATCGCTATACCGGCGGCAGCAGCAACCGGTCGGGCGAGCAGGGGGGCGAGGAGTTCCACGTCGAGCTCGAGCTGATGCCCGCCGCGCTCCAGTACCGGCCGGCGGCGATGACGCCGATCCCGCGCATCTACGGCCCGCAGACCGGCGTGGTCATCGGACCGTCGGGCGAGGAGATCTACACCGACAAGTACGGGCGGGTGAAGGTCCAGTTCTTCTGGGACAAGATCGAGCCGGTCGACCAGTCGCAGAGCCTGTGGTGCCGCGTCGGCCAGTTCAGCGCCGGCCCCGGCTACGGCGCGTTCATGGTACCCCGCATCGGCAACGAGGTCATCGTCGAGTTCCTCAATGGCGATCCCGATCGCCCGATCATCACCGGCTCGGTCTACAACGGCACCAACCTGCCCGACACCAGCTTCGGCACCGCTGCCGACAACACGGTCCAAGGCTGGCGGACCAACAGCAGCAAGGGCGGCGGCGGCTACAACGAGATCAAGATCGACGACAAGAAGGGCAGCGAGCTGTTCTCGCTCCACGCCCAGAAGGACCTGAAGTGGGTCGTCGACAAGGGTGACGAGACGCGCGACCTGCTCCACGGCAGCCGGACGACGACGATCCACGAAGGCGACGAGACGATGACCGTCACCAAGGGCAAGCGGACGACGACGATCAAGGGCGACGAGACGACGACGATCCAGTCGGGCAGCGTCACCCACGAGGTGACCGAAGGCGACGTCACCCGCACGGTCAAGGCCGGCAAGCGGACGACGACGATCGAAGGCAATGACGAGAAGACGATCAAGACGGGCGATCACCTCACCACCGTCAAGATGGGCGACCACAAGACGACGGTTTCGATGGGCGACCGCGAGGCGACCGTCAGCATGGGCAACGAGAAGCTGACGGTATCGATGGGCGACGTGACGATCAAGGTCAGCCTGGGCAACCACAAGACCGAGGCGCTGCAGTCGATCGAGCTGAAATGCGGTGCCAGCACGATCAAGATGGATCCGATGTCGATCGAGATGAAGTCGATGATGGTCAAGATCGAAGGCGAACTGATGCTTGAGACCAAGGGTTTGCTGGTCCAGCAGGAGGCGAGCGCCCTGCACATCATCAAGGGCGGCCTGGTGATGATCAACTGACGGCGGGAGGGTGTCGGGCATGAGTCAGGCAGAGACCACCGCCGCGCCGCGGCAGTGGCGGCGCGTCAAGTGGACTCGCGCCGGTCAGGTCGCGGCCGTGCTCGAAGGGCTGGTCGACCTCGATGCCGTCCACGACCAGCCGCCGCCGATCGCCTTTGCGGCGCTGTGCGCGACCGACCGGATGCAGGCTGCGCGTTTCCTCGCCCAATGCCTGCCGCGGATGGAAGCGGTGCGCTGGGTCGCGGCGTGCCTCGCCGCGATGCCGCCGACGACCGTTCCGGCACGTCTGGTGGCGAAGAA
>JAFARM010000175.1 GCA_019245455.1 Sphingomonadaceae bacterium
GTTGGTCGATGCCTCGAACGCCTGCGCGTTGCCCTGGAACGACCCCTGGATCGTGTCGGGCATATGGAGGTCGGCCTCCAGCGCCTCGATCCTGGTCTTGGCCTGGCTGAGCGCCACGCCGGGCGTCAGGTTGAAGCTGATCGTTACCGCCGGCAGCTGGCTCTGGTGGTTGATCGACAGCGGCGCGCCTTCGATGACGACGCGGCTGACCGCCGACAGCGGCACGGTCGAGCCGTTCGCCCCGTGAACGTAGAGCATGGCGATGCTGTCGGGCGTCAGCTGCTGGTCGGCGGCGATCTCCAGGATCACCTGATAGCTGTCGACGTCGGTGTAGATGGTCGAGATCTGGCGCGTGCCGAAGCTGGAATAGAGCGTGTCGCGGATCGCCTGGACCGGCACGCCGAGGCGCGAGGCGGCGTCGCGGTCGATGACGACGCGGGCCTGGCGCGCGCCCCGCTGGAGGTCGCTGTTGACGTCTTCGAACCCCGCCGTCGCCCGCAGCCGCGCCTCGAACCGCTGGCCGAAGTCGAACAGCGCCGCCTGGTCGACCGACTGCAGCGTGTACTGGAAGTTGGTCGACGACGGCCGCGCGCCGAGCGTCAGGTTCTGCGGGATATTCGGCGACGCCTGGACGCCGGGGATGCCGCTCAGCTTCTTGCGCAGCCGCGCCTGGACGACCTCGGCAGGGTCGCGCTCGGCGCGCGGCTTCATCGGCGCGAAGATGCGGCCGCCGTTGTTGCCGGTACCGGTGAACGAGTTGACCAGCGCCATCGCCGGGTCGGCGAGCATGATCGCGGCGACCTGGTCCTGCTTGGCCTGCAGCGTCGGGTAGCCGGCATCGGGGGCGACCTCGACGCCGACGAACATATTGCCGGTGTCCTCGGTCGGGAAAAAGCCCTTGGGGATCGCGCCGAAGCCCCAGATCGCCAGGCCGATCGACACCAACGTCAGGACCAGCACCGCGCGCGACCGCGCCAGCACCCAGTCGAGGGCGCGGGCGTAGCCGGCCTGGGCGCGGTCGAAGTTGCGGGTCGACCAGCGGGCGACGGCACCCGGCCGGCTGTGCTCGCCCTTGAGCACGCGCGAGGCAATCATCGGCGCCAGGCTGAGCGCGACGACGGCCGAGACGCCGATGGCAATGGTCATGGTCACGGCGAACTCGCGGAACAGCCGGCCGATGACGCCGCCCATGAACAGGAGCGGGATGAACACGGCGACGAGGCTGACCGAGATCGAGACGACGGTGAAGGCGATCTCCTTGGTCGCCGTCACCGCCGCCTCGCGCGGCGGCTCGCCGTCCTCGACGTGGCGGACGATGTTCTCGAGGACGACGATGGCGTCGTCGACGACGAAGCCGGTCGCCAGCGTCAGCGCCAGCAGGCGGAGGTTGTCGAGGCTGAAGCCGGCGAGGAACATCCCAGCGCAGGTGCCGATCGCCGCCACCGGCAGGACGATCGCCGGGATGATCGTCGCCCG
This sequence comes from Sphingomonadaceae bacterium, assembly GCA_019245455.1. Taxonomy (GTDB): domain Bacteria; phylum Pseudomonadota; class Alphaproteobacteria; order Sphingomonadales; family Sphingomonadaceae; genus Polymorphobacter_B. The sequence goes on from JAFARM010000175.1 coordinate 1,477, forward strand.
CGCATCGCCCAGCACGAGGAAGATGACGACGACGACGAGCGCGGCGGTGCCGATCAGCGTCGTCTGCGCATCCTTGACCGAATGGCGCACCGACTGCGAGCGATCGACGATGACGTCGAAGTGGGTGTTCGGCGGCAGGCTCTCGCGGATGTGGGGGAGCAGCGCCTGGACGCGGTCGGCCATGGCGACGACGTTGGCGCCGGGCTGGCGCTTGATGCCCATGGCGAGGCCGGGCGCGCCGTTGAACTTGGCCGCGCCGCGCAGGTTCTCGACCGAATCGACCGCGGTGGCGATGTCGCCGAGGCGCACCGGCAGCCCGTCCTTGTAAGCGACGACGATCGGCAGGAAGTCGGCGGCGTGCTTCAGCGTGCCGGTGGCGTCGAGGATGTAGTTCCGCGGGCCGTTGCCGATCAGGCCGACGGCGGTATTGCTGTTCGCCGCCGCCACCGCCGCACGCACGTCCTCCGGCGTCAGGCCGCGCGCGCTGAGCTTCAGGGGATCGAACTGGATTCGTACCGCGTACTTGCGCGTGCCGAAGACGTCGACCTGCGCCACGCCCTCCAGCGTCGAGAGGCGCGGGATGATCTGCGTGTCGGCGATCGTCTGCAGGTCGGACAACGGCAGCGTCGGGTCGCGCAGCGCCATGACCAGGATCGACTGGTCGGACGGGTTGACCTTCTGGAACGACGGCGGCGTCGTCATCTCGATCGGCAGCTTGCGCGCCACCGCCGACAGCGCCGACTGCACGTCCAGGGCGGCGGCGTCGATGTTGCGGCTCAAGGCGAACTGGACGGTGATGCTGGTCGCACCCGTGCTCGACGAGGACGTGATCTGGTCGATGCCGGCGATGGTCGACAGCTGGCGTTCGATCGGGGTGGCGACCGCACTCGCCATGGTCGCGGGGTTGGCGCCGGGCAGGCTGGCGGAAATCTGGATCGTCGGGAAATCGACCTGCGGCAGCGCGGCGACCGGCAGCTGTCCATAGCCGAAGATGCCGGCGGCGACGATCGCCACCGTCATCAGGATGGTCGCGATCGGCCGGTCGACGAAGGCGCGAACCCAGCTCATGCTCGCCGGCTCACGCGCGGCCCTTGACGCGGACGGGATCGCCCGGGCGGAGCTTCGCCAGCGCGTCGGTGACGACCAGCATTCCCGGCCGCACCCCCTGCGCGATGAAGGCACGCCCGCCCGCGCGCCCGGCGACGGCGACGCGCGTCAGCACCACCTTGCCCGCCGCGTCGACCGTCCAGACATAAGGGAAGTCGGGCCCGGTCTGCACCGCCGCCTCGGGCACGGCGATATGCGGCGCGGCCGCCCCGAGCGGCAGATCGAGGTCGACCAGTGCGCCCGGCCACAGCGCGTCGCCGGCGTTGGCGAACTCGGCCTTGGCGGCGAGGTTGCCGGTCGCCGCGTCGACGCTGTTGTCGAGGAACACCAGCCGCCCGGTGGCGATGCCGGCGGCGTTGCCGTGGATGCGCGCGGTGACGGCGACGGGGTGCGCCGCCATGACCTGACGCAGCGGCTGGATCGTCTCGGGCGGGACGGCGAAGCGCACCAGGATCGGTTGCAGCTGGTTGACGGTGACCAGCGGCAATGCATCGGCGGTGCGGACGGTCGCCCCGACCTTGTAGTTGATCTCGCCGGTCCGCCCGCCGACCGGCGCGCGGACGGTGAGGTACGACAGCTGCGTCTCGGCCGCGACGATCGTCGCGCGGGCCGCGTCGATGTTCGCCCTGGCGGTGTCGGCGGCGGCCTGCTTGACCTCGATCGTCGCCTTGGAGACGAAGCCGTTCGCGACCAGCGCCTGGCTGCGGCGGAGGTCGGCCGCGGCCTGCGCCTGGACGGCAACGGCGCTCGCCATCGCCGCATGGTTCTGCGCCATCTGCGCGCGGACGGCGCGGTCGTCGAGGCGGAACAGCGGCTGGCCGGCGCGCACCGTGTCGCCCTCGTGGAACAGGATCGCCTCGATCTGCCCGTCGACGCGCGGACGGACGGCGACGGACTGCAGCGGCGTCACCGTGCCGAGCACCGTCAGCCGCGGCGTATAGTCGGCGAGCGCGGCCGGCTCCGCCGCCACGGCGAGTGGTGGCCGGGCATGGGGAGCCGGCGCGCCGCCGCCGCCGCACGCCCCCAGAACCAGCGTCAGGAACAGAGAATAACGCTTCATTAACCCCTTGACGCGAAGCGGTTTCGCTTGGGCGTTGCCTTGGCACGCCCGCGGATCGCGTCAACTGTAAACTGTCGCGTCGTGCCGCGCCGGCGGAGCGCGTGTTACCCGTCGGCCACGCGCGCATCGGTCGCAGGCGCGTTGCCGCACGCCGGGGGTTGTGGGCGGACCATTCACCATCCGGAGGTCTGCCATGCCCGCCCGCTTCGTCGCCACCGCCAACGCCTTCGACAAGGGCGTCGAGACGGTCAAGCCTGCCGCCGGCGTCAAGCTGATCGAGGACTGGGAAGCCGAGCTGAAGGATACCGACATCCCCGGTGCCAAGGGGATCGCCGGCGATCTCGAGCGGCTGAAGAAGGCGCTGTCGGCCGACGAGCCCGATGCGGAGAAGGTCAAGTCGCTGGTCCACAAGCTCGGCGAGGCGACGACGAAGATCGCCGAACGCGCCGACGACAAGGTCAAGGACAAGGTCGCCGAGCTCGGCAAGGCGCTGAGCGCGGCGTGAAGCGATCCTCCCCCGCCGGGGGGGGTGGCGCGAAGCGCCGGAGGGGGCCCGAACCACAGGCGATTGCCCGACCTGCAAGCCCCCTCCGTCACCGCTGCGCGGTGCCACCTCCCCCGGTGGGGGAGGATTTCACCCCACCCGCACGCCCTTCCAGAACGCCACCCGGTCCTTGATCTGCGCCGCGGCGTCCTTGGGCGCGGGGTAGTACCACGCGGCATCGGGGTTCTCGCGCCCGCCCGCCGTGACGATGTAATAGCTCGCCGTGCCCTTCCACGGGCAGACGCTGGTCGTGCTGCTCGGGCTGAGGACGCCGGGCTTCACGGCATCCAGTGGGAAATAGTGGTTGTTCTCGACCACCACCGTGTCGTCCGACTCGGCGATGACGGTGTCGTTCCAGACGGCTTTGACCATGGCTCGGGGCTCCTCGGTGACATGGCCGCTGTAGCATCGCTGCGGGCAGCCGTCGCGGCAAAGCCGCGCCGTCGGACGGGTTCGGCGGCGAAGGTCCGCCGACCCGCCGGCCGGCTTCGCGCGAGTCCGCGCGCTGCTGTGCGCGCCTGCGGCGTGCGCGCTGCGCTCGGCCGCGCTTCAGCGGAAGGGGGGTTCATCGAACGCGCGGAGCTTGCGGCTGTGCAGCCGGTCGCCGGCGGCGCGCAGTCGGTCGATGGCGGCGATGCCGATCTGCAGGTGCTCGCTGATCGCGCCCTCGTAGAAGCGGTTGGCCTGACCCGGCAGCTTGATCTCGCCGTGGAGCGGCTTGTCCGACACGCACAGCAACGTGCCGTAGGGGACGCGGAAGCGGTAGCCCTGGGCCGCGATGGTGGCGCTCTCCATGTCGACGGCGACCGCGCGGCTCTGGTTGAAGCGCAGCGCCGAGCGGCTGAAGCGCAGTTCCCAATTGCGGTCGTCGGTGGTGACGACGGTGCCGGTGCGCAGGCGGGGCTTCAGCGCCTCGTCGGCGAGGCCGGTGATGTCGGCCGCGGCGCGGGAGAGCGCCTGCTGCACCTCGGCGATCGGCGGGATCGGGATCTCGGGCGGCAGGACGTCGTCGAGCACATGGTCGTCGCGCAGATAGGCATGGGCCAGCACATAGTCGCCGATCGTCTGGCTGGGGCGCAGGCCCCCGCAGTGCCCGATCATCAGCCACGCCTCTGGCCGCAGCACGGCGAGGTGGTCGGTGATCGTCTTGGCGTTCGACGGGCCGACGCCGATGTTGACCAGGCTGATCCCCGTGCCGCCGGGCGCCATCAGGTGATAGGCCGGCATCTGGTGCCGCCGCCACGCACCGTCGGCGATGGCCCGCGCGGGGTCGGGTCCACCGCCATCGTCCTCGCGGCCGATGACCGCCCCGCCGCTGCACGACAGCGCGGTGTACGGCGTATCGGCGGCGAGTTGCCGGCACGCCCAGGCGACGAACTCATCGACATATCGGTGGTAGTTGGTGAGGAGCACGTAGCGCTGGACGTGCGCCGCCGGCGTCCCCGTATAGTGGCGGAGGCGTGCCAGGCTGAAGTCGGTGCGCGGCGCGTCGAACAGCGCCAGCGGCCGCGGCCGGTGCGGGTCGAGCAGCCACAGCCCGTCGGGCAACTCGTCGCCGATATGGGCGAGCTCGGTCGTCGGGAAGTGGCGCGCGAGCTCGGCCGCCGCCGCCGCATCGAGGCGCAGGTCCTCCGCCCCGTCGAGAACATAGGGGTAGGGGATCTCGACCGCCGAGCGCCCGGCCGTGACCTCGACGCCGAAGTCGGCGACGAGCAGGTCGAGCTGCTCGATCAGATAGTCGCGGAACAGCTCGGGGTGGGTCACGGTCGCGGCATAGTCGCCGGGTACGGTCACGCGGGCGAAGGCGCGGATCAGCCGCGGCGCGCCGCCACCGGCATAGCGCAGGCGCACCTCGGGGTAGGCGAAGCAACCGACCGCGCGCAGGGCGGGATCGGGCGGCGTCCCGGTGCGCAGATACGCCGCCAGCGCCTCGCGCAGCGCCGCCACGGAGGCGGCATGAGTCGCGACAAGCGCGTCGACGATGGCGGCCGAGGTCATCGGTTTCGCGGCACGACAGTGTCGGGCAGGATAGCGACGTCGGGGTGCCAGCGCCGAACGAGCCCGAGCAGCCCGACATAAGCTGTGCTGACGGAGCCTGCGGCTTGGCCTTCAACTGTCTTCGCACGCATCTCGCGGATGAGATAACGCGCTTTGGTGAGATAGAACGACTTGACTGTGCTCTTGAAATACTCGCGAGCAAGACTGTCGGAGAGCAAGCCAGCGTTGATCCCGATCGCAAGCTGCTCGTAGAAGTTCGCGATTTGAATTAGATGGTAAGCGACCGGGAAACGGTCGGGGCTGTCGACTGCGTACAGCGCTGAATCATAAAAGTCGGCGACCAGCGCCTTTGCCTTCGCTTCGTTGATGCTTAAGTAGGGCGAGAATTCTCGCATCACCCGCTCGCGAAGCCCGACATAGCGGGCATCTCGGTTGTATGAATAGATCAGATCGAATGTGTTCTTCTCAATCTGGTTCTGTCTTGCGACGTGGGTGGTATACAGCCAACCGCAGGTGGCACAGAACGCCACGAAAAGAAGGGCTACGTGGTCCCAGGTGCCGGTGAACCCGTGATCGACAAACAGCCCGATCAGGAAGGCACCGGCCGCGATCGCCAGCCGCGTGGTGAGAACGACCCCCGCCACCGGGGACCGCAACTAAAGATCGGAAATCGGCTCGGGGTCGGCGGGGACGCAAAGGTCGCTGATCGGTTCGCGCATCGACGGTCTTCCGTTGCCTGCCGCGATCACATAAGCGACACTGAGTCGCGACGCAAGCGCAGAACATAGGATGAATCAGTTTTTGCTTCAACTCGCGGAGCGGGTATCGGTTGCCGGCACGACGAGGAATAGCGGCCCATGCAGTTCGATCTGACCGACGACCAGCGCGAGATCCAGGAGGCCGCGCGCCGCTTCACCGCGAGCGAGATCACGCCGCACGCCGCAAGGTGGGACGAGGAGCACATCTTCCCCGTCGATACGATCCGCGCGGCCGCCGCGCTGGGGTTCGGTGCGATCTACGTCTCCGAGGCGAGCGGCGGCATCGGCCTGGGCCGGATCGAGGCGGCGCTGATCATGGAGGCGATGGCCTATGGCTGCCCCAGCACCAGCGCCTTCATCAGCATCCACAACATGGCGAGCTGGATGATCGACGCTTTCGGCTCGGCCGAGCTGAAGGCGCGCTACCTGCCCGCGCTGGTGCCGATGGACAAGATCGCCAGCTACTGCCTGACCGAGCCGGGCTCCGGGTCGGATGCGGCGGCGCTGCGGACGCGGGCGGTGCGCGACGGCGACCATTATGTCGTGAGCGGATCGAAGGCGTTCATCTCCGGCGGCGGGGCCAACGACGTCTATGTGACGATGGTCCGCACCGGCGCCAACGGGCCGAAGGGCATCAGCTGCCTCGTCATCGACAAGGATATGCCCGGCGTCAGCTTCGGCGCTCCCGAACGCAAGCTGGGCTGGCATTCGCAGCCGACGGCGCAGGTCAACTTCGACGGCGTCCGCGTGCCCGTCGCCAACCGCGTCGGCGAGGAGGGGCAGGGCTTCGCCATCGCCATGCAGGGGCTGGACGGCGGGCGGCTCAACATCGGCGCGTGCAGCCTTGGCGGGGCGCAGCGCGCGCTCGACGAGGCGCTCGCCTACACCCGCGGCCGCAGCCAGTTCGGCCGCGCCATCGCCGACTTCCAGGCGACGCAGTTCAAGCTCGCCGACATGGAGACCGAGCTGCAGGCGGCCCGCACTCTGCTCTACGCAGCCGCCGCCAAGGTCGAGGCGGGGGCGCCCGACAAGACCAAGTTCGCCGCCATGGCCAAGCGCCTGTCGACCGACACCGGCATGGCGGTGGTCGACCGCGCGCTCCAGCTCCACGGCGGCTATGGCTATCTGATGGACTACCCCGTCGAGCGGCTGTTCCGCGACCTGCGCGTCCACCAGATCCTCGAGGGCACCAACGAGATCATGCGCGTCGTCGTCGCCCGCGAGCTGATGCGCGCGAGCAACTGATGCCCCCGGCCCGCTGGCTGCCGAGCGTCGCGGCGCTGTCGGCGGTCGTTAGCATCGCGGTCGGCGCGGCGGCGGTCCATGGTGTCACCGATACGCTGGCGAAGTCGCTGCTGCAGACCGGCGTCCAGTTCGAGCTGCCGCACGCCATCGCCGTCTTCGCCCTGCTCGGCTGGCGCGACGTGCCGGCGGTGCGCGGCGGGGCGTGGGCGCTGCTGGCGGGCAGCCTCGTGTTCGCCAGGTCGCTCGACCTGCTGGCGCTGGGCGCGCCGCGGTGGACGGGGGCGATCACGCCGGTCGGCGGGTCGGCGATGCTGCTCGGCTGGCTGTGGCTGGCGCTCGCCCCCTTCGTGCCGGAGCGGCGCTGACCCTTCGACCTGCGGAGGGACGCAAGCCTTCCCTCTCCCGCTCGCGGAAGAGACACGCGCGCACGGCTGGGATTTCCTCTCCCGCTTGCGGGAGAGGCGACTCGCGCGGCAGCGCGGCGGGTGAGGGTGTACCCCCGGCCTGTAAGCGGCGACGGCAGCCCGTGACACGACCCCACACCCTCACGGGCCGCGCCTGACGGCGCGTCTCTCGCCCTCTCCCGCAAGCGGGAGAGGGAGGTCTAGTTCCGGTAGCTCGGGTCGATCCGGTCGAGCTTCCTGAGCAGCGCCGGCCACGCCAGCATATCCGCCACCACGCCCAGCCCGTTCTTGCCCTGCCCGGCGGCCTTCTCCGGCGTCCCCTGCGGCGGGTGGGCGAGGTTGGCGACGCCGCCCGACAGCGCCATGATCTGCGCCTCGCACGCGCGCTCGAGGAAGTACATCTTGATGAAGCACTGGGCGACGTTCTCCCCCACCGTCAGCGTGCCGTGGTTCCTCAGGATCATCGCGTCCTTCGTCCCCATGTCGGCGACGAGGCGCTCGCGCTCCTCGAGGTCGGTCGCGACCCCCTCATACTCGTGATAGGCGATCTCGCCCCGGATCAGCATTGCCGTCTGCGTCAGCGGCATCAGGCCCTCCGCCTGCGCCGACACCGCCTGGCCCGCCGGCGTGTGGAGGTGCATGACGGCGTGCGCGTCCTCGCGCGCCATGTGCAGCGCCGAGTGGATGGTGAAGCCGGCGGGGTTGGTCAGGTACGGCGTCGCCATCACCGGCCGCCCGTCGACATCGATCTTGACGAGGCTCGACGCGGTGATCTCGTCGAACATCAGGTTGTACGGGTTGATGAGGAAGTGGTGCTCGGGCCCCGGCACCCGCGCCGACAGGTGGGTGAAGATGAGGTCATCCCAGCCATAGTGGGCGACGAGACGATAGGCGGCGGCGAGGTCGACGCGGACCGCCCATTCCTCCGGGCTGACCTGGTCCTGGACGCTGTCGACGGGCTTGAGCACGGTGGCCATGTCACGACTCTCCCAAGGCTTTGGCGTGTTGTGCGCGCGTCACGGCGCGTCGGCAAGCGGGCGATCGGCGAGCGGATGCCGGGCGTTGACCAGCTCGACGAGCGCCTTGCTGGCGACGTGGGTATAGATCTGCGTCGTGGCGATGTCGGCGTGGCCGAGGAGGGTCTGCAGTGTGCGGAGGTCGGCCCCGTTCTCCAGCAGGTGCGTGGCGAAGGCGTGGCGGAGAACGTGCGGGCTGATCCGGTCGGGCGGGATGCCGGCGTCGGCCGCGAGTGCCTTGACCAGCTGGAACAGGCGGACGCGCGACAGATGCTTGGCCCCGCTGGGGAACAGGTAGCGGGCGTCGGCCGGCACGGCCGCGGCGTGGGCGGCGACGGCGGCCTCTGCGGCGCGGCCGATCGGGACCAGCCGCTGCTTGCCGCCCTTGCCGGTCAGGATGGCGTGGCCGCGCCCCGGCCGGATGGCGTGGCGCGGCAGGCCGACGAGCTCGGTCGCGCGCAGGCCGGACCCGTACAGCAGCTCGACGAGCGCGCGCAGGCGCAGCGTCGCCGGTGTCGGCGGGCGATCGGCGAGGACGGCGAACAGCCGGTCGATATCGCCGGCGGCAAGCGTCTTGGGCAGCGGCCGCGCCCGCGCCGGCGACGGCAGGTCGGCGGTCGGGTCGTCGCGGCGGAAACCGTCGCGGCGGAGAAAGGCGAAGAAGCCGCGCAGCGCCGACGTCTTGCGCTGGAGCGAGGCGCGGGCGAGATCGCGCCAGCCGTGCATCAGCCGGGCGAGGTCGTCGGGCGTCGCCGCGACGAGACCGCCGCCGAGCGCCGCGCTCGCCCCGTCGAGATCGCGGCGATAGGCGAGGATGGTGTTCTTCGCCGACCCCCGCTCGGCGGCGCACATATCGAGGAACAGGCGGATCGCGCGGGCATCGGGGAGCGCCGCGCCGGTGCCGGGCTCACTCCCGCCCTCAGCCACGGGTGACGGCTTCGGCGGCGATCATCCGCGCCTCGTGCCCACGCCCGGCCGCCACCCAGGCGGCGACGATGTGCGCGAGGTGCGCCGGCGGCACGCCGCCCCACCCGGTCTGGAGCCCGGTCGCCGCCAGCACCGCGACTTCGCCCGTCCGCCGCCCGGCCCCGGCGGCGTCGATCGCGCGCGTCCAGCTGTTGGCGACCGGCACCACGCCGAAGTCGCGCGCCGCCGCGTCCCAGTCGCCGCCGCGCGCCGCGCCGAAGCCCTGCAGCGCCGCCAGGAACAGCGCCGCGCGGTGCGGGCTGACGTCCTTGGCCCAGGTGCGGAAGCGGTCGGGCGAGACGGCGATGTCGCCGTTGGCACCGACGGCGAGCAGCGCCCAGCCCTGCCGCGCCGCCGCATCGTCGCCGGTCGCCACCACCGGCCACCACGCCTTCGCCCGGTCCTCGATGCCGACCGCGAGCATGGCGGCGATGAGATCGCCGGCGTCGCTTGCCACCGCCCGATCGACCGGCAGGCGGGCGGCGGCGACGCCGGTCTCGATCAGCGCGCCATAGCGATCGTCGGCCCCGGTCCACAGCTTGCGCATCGCCGCGACCCGGTCGGCGGTCGTCGCCGCGGCGAAGGCGTCGCGGAGGGCTCCGGCCGGCGTGCCGTCGAGCGCGCTGCGGTCGAGGTCGGCGCTGCCCGCGGCGATGCCGCCGACAAGGTCTTCGGCCGACGCGATGCCGAGTACGGCGGCCGGCACCAGCGCCGCCGCGCGCGTCGCCGCCGGCTGCGTCGCCGCGTGCAGCACCCAGCCCCAGCTCGCCCCGTTGGTCGCCCGTGCCAGCGCCTGCAGCTTCGGCAGCGGCACGGCGACACCCGCCGCGCTCGCCACGCCGAAGCGGTAGGGCGTCATCGTGCCGACGCTGTCCCAATCGAGGTTGGCGGCACGGCCGTTGCCCAGGCTGACGGTGGCGATGCGATCGCCGAGCTGGATGTCGAACGGATCGACGCCGGCGCCGCGGCCCTCGCCCCGCAGCGCGTCGAAGCTGCTCGCGCCGGCGACATCGTCGCCCGCGATCGCCGCGCACATGGCGGTGGCGAGCGGCCATAGCGGGTCGGGCGAGACGGCGCTGCCCGCCTCGGCGAGCGGGCACAGCGCCGGCACGTCGCCGGCCGCCAGCGCCGCCTGCCCGGCGACGCGGATCAGGCGCGGCGTCATGCGATCGACGGCAAGGTTGTCGACGAGCGCCTTGGCGGCATCGACCTCGCCCATCGCCAGAAGCACGCGGGCGCGGTCGGCAACCCAGTCGGCGGCGTTGGCCCCGGCCGGGGCCTCCGCCCGGCTCGCCAGCGCGCGGCGCAGCGCGATGTGCGCCCAGCGCGACGCGACCGGCACCGTCAGCCGGCGCAGCAGGCCGTCGACGAAGCGCCCGTCGCTGCCGGCGAACAGGCCCGGCCCATATCCGCCGAGGTCGGGCGTCAACGGCCCGACCGCGCCGATCGCCGGGCCGGTCGCCTCGGGCAGCGGCGCATCGGCGACGGCGGTCTCGTCGGGCGGCGGCGTATCGGCGGGCGGCGTCAGCGGCAGCGGTGCCGGGGCGATGACCGCCGGCGGCGGGGGCGGTCCGAACGTGTCGGGCAGCAGCGACTTGGGCGGAGGTGCCGGCGGCGCGTCGGGCGTGTCGGCGACCTGCCCCCCTGACGGCGCGGCGGCGAGCGCGACCGCCGCGACGATACCGGCAGCGGCGGCGAGACGCCTAGCGGCCAAGGCGGTCGTTCGGGATGACCTGCTCGACATGGTGCGTCGGCGCCGGCACGTCGGCCGTCATCAGATAGACCACGCCGGTGATCAGCAGCACGACCAGCGCCAGCACGATCCAGAACAGCACACGCATCAACGACAATCCTCATGCGGCGGACTTGGCCGCCGGGCGGCGCGGTGTATAGCGTAACCGCATCGTGCAGTGCGACGCAAAAAACCCGGGCGAGACGGTGGCGTGGCGGCAACCGGCCGTGACGGCGCGCCCGATCGTGCTCGTGGGCCTTATGGGCGCGGGCAAGTCGACCGTCGGCCGGCGGCTGGCGACGCGGCTGCGCCTGCCGTTCGTCGACGCCGACGCCGAGATCGAGCGCGCCAGCGGCCTGTCGATCGCCGAGATCTTCGAGCGCTTCGGCGAGGCGCACTTCCGGGACGGGGAGCGGCGCGTCATCGCCCGGCTGGTCGGCGGCGAGCCCAAGGTCATCGCCACCGGCGGCGGTGCCTTCGTCGCGCCCGAGACGCGGGCCTTGATCCTGGAGCGCGCCGTCGCCGTCTGGCTCGATGCCGACATCCCGACGCTCGTCGAGCGCGTCCGCCGGCGCGACACCCGCCCGTTGCTGCGCGATCGCGACCCCGCCGAGGTGCTGGCCGAGCTCGCCGCCAAGCGCAACCCGCTCTATGCCGAGGCGCACATCCACATCAGCAGCAAGCCGACCCCGCACGAGGCGACGGTGCGGGCGATCGTCGCCGCGCTGGCGGAGCGGCGGTGAGGGCTGAGACAATGTCGCGCGCAGCCAGCAGGGCCCCTCTCCCGGGCCGGCGCGACCGCGTCTCCCTCCCCCCCCGTGAGCGCAGCGAACGGAGAGCGGGGAGGGCCGGGGTGGGGGGGCTAGTGCAGGACGCCGTTTCCCCGCGGAGATCGCCTGCCCCCACCCCAGCCCTCCCCGCTCTCCGGCGCTGCGCGCCGGGGGGGGAGGGAGACGCGTGATCGTCCCGGTCGCGCTCGGGGCGCGCAGCTACGACGTCCATATCGCCCCCGGCGCGCTGGCCGATGCCGGCCGGATCGTCGCGCCGCTCACCCGCTCCCGCACGGTCTCGGTCATCACCGACTCGACCGTCGCGCGGCTGCACCTGCCAGCGCTGACCGCAGCCCTCGCCACCGCCGGGCTGATGGCGCAGCCGCTGATCGTGCCGCCGGGCGAGGGGCAGAAGACGTGGCGGACGCTGGAGAGCGTCGTCGAGACGCTGCTCGCCCGCGGCGTCGAGCGCGGCGACGCGGTGATCGCCCTCGGCGGCGGGGTCGTCGGCGATCTGACCGGCTTCGCCTGCGCGATCCTGCGGCGCGGCTGCCGCTTCGTCCAGGTGCCGACGACGCTGCTCGCGCAGGTCGACAGCTCGGTCGGCGGCAAGACGGCGATCAACGCCGCTGCCGGCAAGAACCTCGTCGGCGCCTTCCACCAGCCGGCCGCCGTCGTCATCGACCCCGACCTGCTGGCCACCCTGCCGCCGCGCGAGCTCCGCGCGGGGTATGCCGAGGTGGTCAAGACGGCGCTGCTCGGCGACGCCGCCTTCTTCGACTGGCTCGAGGCGAACGGCACCGCGCTGCTGGCGGGCGACACCGCGGCCAGCATCCACGCCATCGCCACCAGCGTTGCCGCCAAGGCCGCCATCGTCGCCGCCGACGAGCGCGAGACGGGCGACGTCCGCGCGCTCCTCAACCTCGGCCATACCTTCGGCCATGCATTGGAGGCGGAGGCGGGGTTCAGCGACCGCCTGCTCCACGGCGAGGCGGTGGCGATCGGCTGCGCGCTGGCGTTCCGCTTCTCGGCACAGCGCGGGCTGTGCCCGGCAGAGGACGCGGCGCGGGTCGCGGCGCACCTCGGCACCGCCGGCCTGCCGACCAGCCCGCGCGGCATCGCCGCTGCCGCCGCGCCGCTGATCGCGCATATGCGCCAGGACAAGAAGGTGACCGCCGGCACCGTGCCCTTCATCCTCGCCCGCGGCATCGGCGACGCCTTTGTCGCCCGCGACGTGGCGCTGGCCGACGTCGAGGCCTTCCTGGACGCCGAGCTGGCGTGATCCGCGCCCTCGCCGCCCTGCTGCTCGCCGCCGCCGCGGTCGTGCCGGCGGGCGCCGAGCCGGTGGCGCTGACCTTCGACGACCTGCCGGTGTTCGGGGTCAAGCGCCCGGTCGCCGAGCAGGCGGCGATCACGAAGAAGCTGCTCGCCGGCCTCGTCCGCCACCACCTGCCGGCGACGGGGTTCGTCAACGAGATCAACCTGGAGGGGCCCGACCGGCCGGCGCGGGTGGCGCTGCTGACGGCATGGCTCGACGCCGGCATGGACCTCGGCAACCACGGCTACAGCCACCTGTCGCTGACCACGACGCCGGTTGCCGACTATATCGAGGACACGGCCAAGGGCGATGCGGTGACGAAGGCGCTGCTCGCCGCGCGCGGGCGGCAGGAGCGGTGGTTCCGCTACCCCTTCCTCGAGACCGGGCCGACGCTCGCGGTCCGCCGCACCTTCGAGGACTGGCTGGCGAGCGCCCACTACCGCGTCGCGCCGGTGACGCTGGAGAACGCCGACTACGAGTTCGCCGACCCCTATGACGCGGCGCTGATCGCCGGCGACCGCAAGCGGGCACGGGCGATCCGGCGCGAGTATATCGCCTATTCCGCCGCCGCCGTCGCCTGGTACCGCTCGGCGGCGCTGGCGCTGTTCGGGCGGCGGCCGGCGCTGGTCTGGCTGCTCCATGCGAGCAAGTTGAATGCCGACAGCATCGCCGCGCTGGCCCGGATCATCCGCCACGCGAAGCTGGCCCCCGTCACGCTCGACACGGCGATGGCCGATCCGGCGTACCGCACGCCCGAGGACTATGCCGGGCCCGACGGCAACGAATGGCTCGAACGCTGGTCGCTGACCCTCCACCGCGAGCTGCCGTGGGGGTCGATGCCCAAGGTGCCCGGCGAGATCGAGGTCGCCAGCGCCCGGCTCAGCGACCCCGACGACGAGCACGGCACGCCGTAGGCAACGGCGAAGTTCACGAAGTTCAAGCCCGCGCGTTCCGATTCCTACCGCACCGCCTCGTCTTAGAAACGGGCGAGGTCGGCCTTCATCTGGTGCAGCGCCTCGGTGTTCAGATACACCATGTGCCCCGACGGATAATAAGCGAAGCGCAGGTTCGGCCGCAGCGCCTTGTCGATCTGCAGATGGGCGAGATCGTACTCGGTGCCGAAGAACGGCGTCGCCATGTCGTAGAGGCCGTTGAGCGAATAGACGAGCAGGTGCGGGTTCTCGCGCATCGCCGCCGACAGGTCGAGCGCGGTGTCGGCGAGCGCTTGGGCAGCGCCGCCGCCGCGCGCACCCGGCGGACGGTGCGAGAAGTCCCACTTCAGCGCCGGTGAATAATAGGTCGGCCGGTACGTCAGGTTGGTCGTGAAGCCGAGGTCGTGCGCCAGGTAATGGTGGAAGCTGCCGACGAAGGCGCCGGTGATGCCGGTGTCCGACGGGTCGCTTTCGGGCGAATCGGCGGCGTTGTCGGCGTCGATGCCGGTGAAGCGGCTGTCGTAGCGCCCGATCGTCCGCCGCTGGTCGCGCAGCAGCTCCTTCCTGAAGCGGCTGAGGTCGACGCGGAGGTCGCTGTCGAGGATGAAGCGCGTCGACAGCCCGGTGAAGCCGGCGAGCTGCTGGGCGATGGCCTGCCGCTCGGCGTCGGGCAGCTCCTGCCCCTGCGCCAGCGCCTGCGCATACGGCCCGCGGGCGAAGGCGCGCGCCTGGGCGAGGAAGGCGTTCAGGTCGGCCGGCGCAGGGATGCGGTGGTGGTACGCCGCCGTCGCGGCATAGCTCGGCAGATAATTGATCAGGTCCTGGTCGAGCCCCGGCGCGCGGCGGCCGTAGTTCATGATCGACGACAGGAGGACGACGCCGTTCAGCTGCACCCCGTCCTGCGCCAGCCGGTACGACAGCCCGCCCGAGCGGGTGGTGCCGTACGATTCGCCGAAGATGAACTTGGGCGCGTTCCAGCGGTCGTTGATCGTCAGCCAGCGCTCGATGCCACGGGCGAAGGTGTCGATGTCGGCGTCGGTGCCCCACAGTTTCTCGAGCTTGGTGTCGCCCAAGGGCCGCGAGAAGCCCGCCCCGACCGCGTCGACGAACACCAGGTCCGACTTGTCGAGCAGGCTGTCCGAGTTGTTGACCAACTGGAACGGTGGCCCGGCGGTCGCCTGCGGGCTGTCGGTCCGGACGCGCACCGGGCCGAGCGACCCCATGTGCAGCCAGACCGACGAGCTGCCCGGCCCGCCGTTGTAGAGAAAGGTCACCGGCCGGTGCGGGTCGCCGGTGGTGTAGGCGACGTAGAACATGCTGGCGG
>JAFARM010000304.1 GCA_019245455.1 Sphingomonadaceae bacterium
AGCGGCGCGACGCCGGCCGACGGCACCGCGAGCGGCAGGGCGAAGGCGACGACGGCCCCCGACAGCGGCAGCGGCACGTCGAACCGCCGGCGGCCGATCCCGAACGCGCCGCGGCTGACGCGCGCGGTCAGGCCTGCGCCGACGGCGGTGAAGACGATGGTCGGCCCGTCGATCCGGCGCACGGTATACTGAAGGTATAGCGCGGCTGCCGCCAGCCACAGCACGGTGCCGTCGACGGCGATCACCCGCCGCTACCGGTCGGAACGCCCGAACAGCCGGGTGAAGGTCCGGCGCAGCGCGGCGACGCCGGCGACGACCGCGGCGGCGACGATCTTCCACGCCGCCGCCAGGCCGACCAGGATCGTCTTGAAGAAGCCGGTCTTGACCGCGGCGGCGGCGGCACCGCCCGCGACCAGCGCCGCCAGGCCATAGCCCGCGACCTTGTCGCCGTTGCGCCACTCGCTGTAGCGCTCGCCCGGCACGAAGCTGAAGCCGGTCATGACGCTGCGGAACTCGGCGACGTCGTGCTGCAGATGGGCCGGGTCGGACACCAGGATCGCCTTCATCACGCCCGATCGGCCGAGCATCCGCACGGTGTAGTTGACCGTGGTATGGCCGTGATCGTCGACCAGCCGCGTTCCCCATTCGAGATTGTGCGTCGCGGCGTCGTAGTGCGGCGGGACGAACCAGCCGACGAGATGGAACGGCTCGAGCTTCATCCGCGCCCGCTCGGCATTCTCCCTCTCGTCCCCCTGCTTCAGCTGCTTGAGCAGGGCGTCGGCGTCGATCTTGTCCTGATCGTCGACCTTGCCGACGGCGTCGAAGTGATAGATGGCGAACCACGCATAGTCCGGCTTGGCGACCGTGTACTCGTCCGCGGATGAAAGATTGCCGCTCAGGGTCAGGAACTTGGCGGTGTCGGCGGTCCCCAGGAACTTGACCGTGCGGGGAAGGTCGAAGCGCGCGACGGTGCCGATCTGCGCCGGCGCGCCGCCCGCCTGCCAGCCGAGCGCATCGACCTGCTGCATGACCGCATCCGCGGCCGCGGGACAGAACGCCCACGCCCCCAGCGCCGCCGCGCCGACCCACAGCCTGATCATCGATTCGCCCCGTCCGTGCCCCGCGCCACCGTATCAGGGCAAAGGATCGTGCCAAGCCGGAGATCGGCAATGCCGCCGGAAAATCCGTTGGAGGCGGCGAGCGCGCGGCGTTCTTCGGCGGCGTCAGCCCTCGGCGCAGACGGCGTCCATCGCCATCTCGTGCGCCGCCGGCAGGTCGGGGACGGGCATGGCGGCGTCGTGGATGGTCGTCACCTCCGCTCCGACGGTCAGCGTGCGGTGGACCGGGCAGCGGTCGGCGATCTCGAGCAGGCGGGTGCGCTGTTCGGCGTCGAGCACGCCGTCGACGGTGATGCGGCGGGTGAAGATGTCGCGGCTCGTCGCCGTCTTGGCGGTGTGGCCGACCTCGACGCCGACCGTGCCGAGCGGCCACCCCTTGCGCGTCGCGTAGAGCCTGAGCGTCATCGCCGTGCACGCGCCGAGCGCCGCCGACAGCAGGTCGTAGGGCGTCGGCCCGGCCCCGCCGCCGCCGACCGCGGCGGGTTCGTCGGCAAGGAAGCTGCCGCTGGCCGCGGTGACGCGCACCTCGAACGGGCCGCCGCCGGTCTCGACGACGTGGACGCCGGTCACGGCGGGCGTTGCCGCCGGCTCGGCCGGGTCGATGTAGCGGCTGGCCCAGGCGGCGATGACCGCGGCGGCATAGTCGGCGTCGGCGCGGCGGCGCAGCAGGTGGTCGGCGCGGTCGAGCGAGACGAAGCTCTTCGGGTGCTTCGCCGCCGCGTAGATCGCCGACGCATTGTCGATGCCGACCGTCGTGTCGCCGGGCGCGTGGAGGACGAGGAGGGCACGGCCGAGCGCGGCGATGCGGGCGTCCTGCCGCGCCTCGCGGATGTCGGCGATGAAGCCGCGGCCCAGGGTGAACGGCCGGCCCCCGATCGTCACCGGGACGGCGTCGTCGTCGCCGGGCGCGGCGAGCGCGGCGTGGGTGTCGGGGCTCAGCTGGTGGAGGACGTGCTCGGCGGCGAACGGCGCGGCGAGCGTCGCCACCGCCGTCACGCTGTCGATCTCGCCGGCGGCCGCCAGCACCGCCGCGCCGCCGAAGCTGTGGCCGACGAGCAGGCGCGGCGGCAGCCCGGCCTCGGCCATCGCCGCGGCGGCGGCGACGAGGTCGGCGACATCGCTCGACAGGCCGGCGATCGCCCCGCCGCTGCCGCCAAGCCCGGTGAAGTCGAAGCGGAGCACGGCAATGCCGGCGCGCGCCAGCGCCCGCGTGACATGGGTCGCCGCGAGCGAGGTCTTGTCGCAGGTGAAGCAGTGGGCGAAGATCGCCGCCGCGCGCGTCTCTCGCCCGGTCTCCAGGATCCCGCTCAGCTGCCGCCCGGCGGCGTTGACGAAGTCGAATCGGCGTGCGCCCATGGCTCAGCGATGCCCCGCCGCCGCCGCGGAGTCGAGCGCCATCGTGCCGCTGCCCGCCATCACCCGCCGAACGTCCGCTGCCACCATCCGATCTTGCGCGGCGCGGCGGGAGCCGCGGCGTCGTTCGCGGCCGTAACCGCCGGCGCGGCAGGCGGGGTCGTTCCGGCGTCGATGTCCGGGACCGCTGCCACGGGGACGTCAGCGCTGCCTGGCTCGGCCGTGTCGGTGGAGGCCACGGTCGGCTCGGCCTGGGGGGGAGCGGCGGCGTCGGGGGTCGCCTTGCGCCGGGTCCGTCGCGGCTTGGCCGGCGCGGCGGCGGCCGCGTCGTCCACCAGCGCGTCGCCCGCGGGAGCGGGGCCGGCCGGAGCCGCGTCCGCGTATGCCGCTGCGGCTTCGGGTGCCGCTGCGGCCTTGGCCCGGCTGCGGCGCGGCTTCTTCGCGGCGGTGGCTTCGCTGGTCAGGGCCGCAGGGGCGGTGTCGGCGGGTTCGGCGACATCGGTCGCAGCCGCCTCGTCGGCCGGTGCCGCCAGCACGGGCGGCGCCGCGGGCGCGCCGCTGGCCGGCTCGACCGCGTCAGCGACGCTCGCCGCGAAGCCCTCGCCCTGGTCGATGTCGTCTGCCGTCGTCCCCTCGTCCCCGCGCTCGCCCGCCGCGTCGCGGCGGCGGCCGCCGCGACCCCGCCGCCGGCGGCGCTTGCCCTCGCGCTCGCCGCCGACCTCGTCGGCGCTGGTCAGGGGAGCGACGCCGTCGCCCGCCATGGCCTCGCCCGTCGTGGCATCATCGCCCTCGCCCGCGACGACGATCTCGGCGGCCGCCGCGCCATC
>JAFARM010000327.1 GCA_019245455.1 Sphingomonadaceae bacterium
CGAAGGCCGGGCTGGCCGGGGTCGACGACGCCGCCAAGGTGCTCCGCCTCGCCCGCACCGCCTGGTCGCCGGTGGCGATCGGCGTCGCCGCGCTCGCCTGCGCCATGGTCACGCCGCTCCTGGCGCTGCTGCCGCTGTGCCTCAGCCCGGTGGTCGTGCGCCTGTTCCGCAGCCGCGGCTTGCCGGCGACCTGAAACGGCGCTACGTTTCTGCTTCGTTCACGGAGGACCGCGTGGCCCGTGCCGCCGCTCGCTATGTCTGCCAGGCCTGCGGCGCGGTCAGTTCGCGTTGGCAGGGGCAGTGCGCCGAGTGCGCCGAGTGGAACACGATCCAACAGGAGGCGGCGGCCGTCGTCACCGCCTTCAGCGCCAAGCACAGCCTGTCGAGCGGCGGGCGCGGCATCGGGCTCGCCGGGCTCGACGACGAGGTGGCGATCCCGGCGCGGACGACGACCGGCATCGCCGAGCTCGACCGCGCGCTCGGCGGCGGGCTGGTCGCGGGCAGCGCGGTGCTGATCGGCGGCGACCCCGGCATCGGCAAGTCGACGCTGCTCCTCCAGGCGGCCGGCCGGCTGGCGCTGGCGGGGACGCGCGTCGCCTATATCTCGGGGGAGGAGGCGGCCGACCAGGTGCGGCTGCGCGCGCGTCGGCTGGGGCTGGCCAAGGCCCCCGTCGCGCTGGCGTCCGCCACCTCGGTCCGCGACATCCTGACGACGCTCCATGCCCACGCGCCGCCCGGCCTCGTCATCATCGACTCGATCCAGACGATGCACAGCGACACGCTCGAAGGCGCGCCCGGCACCGTCAGCCAGGTCCGCGCCGCCGCCCAGGAGCTGATCCGCTATGCCAAGACGACCGGCGCGGCGCTGGTGCTGGTCGGCCACGTCACCAAGGACGGGCAGCTCGCCGGCCCGCGCGTGCTCGAGCACATGGTCGACACCGTGCTCTACTTCGAGGGCGAGCGCAGCCATCAGTACCGCATCCTGCGCGCGGTCAAGAACCGCTTCGGCGGCACCGACGAGATCGGCGTCTTCGCCATGGGCGCGGGCGGGCTCGAGGAGGTCGCCAACCCGTCGAGCCTGTTCCTCACCGACCGCGACGAGGCGGTATCGGGCGCCGTCGTCTTCCCCGCGCTCGAGGGGACGCGGCCGGTGCTGGTCGAAATCCAGGCGCTCGTCGTCCGCGTGCCGAGCGGCGCGACGCCGCGGCGCGCCGTCGTCGGCTGGGACAGCGCGCGGTTGGCGATGATCCTGGCGGTGCTGGAAAGCCGCTGCGGCCTCAGCTTCTCGGCGTGCGAGGTGTATCTGAACGTCGCCGGGGGGCTCAGGATCAACGACCCCGCCGCCGACCTCGCCGTCGCCGCCGCGCTGATCTCGGCGCTGACCGAGGTGCCGGTCGGGGCCGACACCGTCGTCTTCGGCGAGATCGCGCTGTCGGGCGAGGTCCGCGCCGCCGGCCACGCGCTCCTGCGGCTGAAGGAAGCGGCGAAGCTGGGGTTCGCCACCGCCGTTGTTCCCGCCGTCACCGAGGCGAGCGGCGGCCTCCACGCGACCAGGGTGCGGACGGTCGCGGCGCTGGTCGACCGGCTGGCGGGGTGAGCCATTTCTAATACTGGAAGAGGAACCAGCGACGGCTACCCCTCCCGTAGGCGTACCGCCGCCTTCGGCTCAGGGGAGGGGCGAGAGACGGCGAAGCCGGCCCGGGGGTGGGGTGGTGCGGAGGGCCGTGACCAACCGCTGACTTCCCCACCCCCGGCCCCTCCCCTGAAGGGGAGGGGAGACGCAGTGCCGCACTGCGCCCGCTCTCCGTGAAGGTGGCGCATCGCGCGGGCGCGCCCGTCTTGCCACAGGGGTTCTGCCCGCCCCGCAACCTGCTACAGACGCCCCATGGCCGCCAACGCCCTCACCGCGCTCGACATCGTCGTCCTGCTGCTGATCGTCCTCGGCGGCGCGGCGGGGTTCGCGCGCGGGTTCGTCACCGAGGTGCTGTCGCTCCTCGCCTGGGTCGCGGCCTTCTTCGCCGTGCGGCTGCTCTATCCGGCCGGGCAGCGGATCGCGCTCCACGTCACGCATACGGAGAGCGGGGCCGCGATCCTCGCCTTCGCCGTCATCTTCCTCACGACCTTCATCGCCTTCCGCATGGTCGCGGCCGAACTCGGCGACCGGACGCGATCGTCGATCGTCGGCCCGGTGGACCGCGTGCTGGGCCTCGGCTTCGGCGCGTTCAAGGGGCTGCTGTTCGGCGCGGTCATCTGGCTGGTCCTCGGCCTCGCCATGGACACGATGGACGGCGGCGGCCCGCGGCCGGCGTGGCTGACGGCGTCGCGCACCGCGCCGCTGCTCGAGGTGACGAGCCGCAGCATGGTCGATTTCGTCGAGAAGCGCCGCCACCCGGTGACGCCGCCCGCCGACAGCGCCGACCCTGCCGACCCCGTCCTGCCGCCCGGCCATCCGCCGATCCTCAAGGGCCACGGCTACAGCCAGCGCGACCGCAGCGACCTCGACAAGCTGCTCGACGCCGGCAACAAGACGCCGCTGTAGATGCCGATCCGCCTGTACGATACCGCGCGGCGGGAGAAGGTGCCGTTCGCGCCCGCCGACCCCGGCCGCGTGACGATGTACGTCTGCGGCCCGACCGTCTACGGCCGCGCCCACATCGGCAACGCGCGGCCGGCAGTGGTGTTCGACGTGCTGCAGCGCCTGCTGCGCCACGAATATGGCGCGGACCACGTCGTCTACGCGCGCAACGTCACCGACATCGACGATAAGATCATGGCGGCGGCGGCAGCGGAAGGCGTCGACCCCAAGGTCATCACCGAACGCTACGAAGCGCACTATCTCGCCGACATGGGCGCGCTCGGCGTGCAGCCGCCCGACGTTGCGCCGCACGCGATCGACCACATCCCGCAGATGGTGGCGATGATCGGCGACCTCATCGCCAAGGGCGCGGCCTATGCCGCCGAGGGCCACGTCCTGTTCGACGTCATCGCGCCCGGCGACTATGGCCGGCTGTCGCGGCGGTCGCTCGACGACATGATCGCCGGCGCGCGGGTCGAGGTCGCGCCGTACAAGAAGAACCCCGCCGACTTCGTCCTGTGGAAGCCGTCGACGCCCGAGCAGCCGGGGTGGGACTCGCCCTGGGGCCGCGGCCGGCCGGGGTGGCACATCGAGTGCTCGGCGATGATCGCCGCGCACCTGGGCGAGACGATCGACATCCACGGCGGCGGCCTCGACCTGATCTTCCCGCACCACGAGAACGAGCTTGCCCAGTCGAGCTGCGCGCACGGCGCACCGCTGGCGCAGGTGTGGATGCACAACGGCTTCCTCAGCATGGGCGGCGGCGAGAAGATGTCAAAGTCGCTGGGGAATGTGGCAACGGTCGGCGACCTGCTGGCGCAGGGGTGGAGCGGCGAGGTGCTGCGGCTGGCGTTGCTCAGCGCGCACTACCGCCAGCCGCTGGAGTGGACGGAGGACCTGCTGCGGCAGAGCAAGGCGACGCTGGATCGGTGGTATCGTATATACCGACACCAGCTTAAGTTCGGCTTTCCAATAGCCGTGGATGCTTATCTGCACGTAGCCAATACAGCTGACGCAATTAGAGATGACCTAAACACACCGGGCTTGATCGCAGAGATTAATGGCCTGCTAGATTGGTTTGGCTTGTCGGTGAACGACGACGACGAAGCGCAACACGCCAGGAAGGCAGTGGCCGCCGGTTTGTCGGCAGCACAAGCGATCGGTCTTTTGTCCAGTCATCCGACCATCTGGTTTCAGGGCGAGAGTGACTCTTCCGACGGCGTTCACGCCGCCATCACCGCCCGCACCGCCGCCCGCGCCGCGCGCAACTTCGCCGAGGCCGACCGCATCCGTGACGAACTCGCGGCTCAGGGCATCGTCCTCGAGGACGGCCCCTCCGGCACCACCTGGCGGCGGGCGTGAAGTCGCGCACCGGCAAGACCGTCGCCAAGGCCGACCTGCCGACCAAGGTCTGCGCCTTCTGCCAGCGGCCCTTCGCGTGGCGCAAGAAATGGTCGCGCGACTGGGAGCAGGTGCGCTTCTGCTCCGACCGCTGCCGCGCCGCCGGCGCGAGCTGATCGTCCGCGCGCGGCGCCGGCTCCTACTTGGCCGCGCCCGCGACTGGCACCCAGGCGAAGCCGTCGCCCTTGGCCGCGATCCGGCCGACGCCGGGGTAGGGGAAGTGCGGCGCGAAGACCAGCTCGTGGCTCGCCGCCAGGCGGGCGAGCGTCGCCTTGCGGCTGGCCTTGCCCACCGCCTTGTCGCTGTCGAAGCCCATCGCCCAGTCGGGCTTGGCGAGCGAGACGATGCTGCTGTGCACCGTGTCGCCGAGGTCGAGCAGGCGGGTCTTGCCGGAGACGATCTCATAGCCCGTGTGCCCCGGCGTGTGGCCGTTGATCGCGATCGCCCGGATCCCCGGCACGACCTCGCCGCCGGGGGTGAAGGTCGCCACCTGCGGCGTGATCGCGGCGACCAGCTTGGCCGCACCGGGGTTCGACTTCAGGTATTCCCACTCGGCCGCGGCCATCCGCACCTTGGCGCCCGGAAAGGCCGGGGTGCCGTCCTTCGTCAGCAGGCCGCTGACATGGTCGCCGTGGCTGTGGGTGATGAGCACGTCGGTAACGTCGCCGGGCTTGACGCCCGCGGCGGCGAGGCTGGGGATCAGCTGGCCCATCGCCGGGCCGTTGCCGCTGTCGATCAGCACCGTGCGGCCGGGCAGCTTGACCAGCAGCGCGTTGAACGCGACCGCGACCGTGTCCGCCGGCGCGCCGGCCGCGGTCAGCACGGCGCTGACGGCGTCGGGGCTCGCATCGGTGCCGAAGGTCTTGCCGTCGTTGGGGATCAGCGCATCGCCGTCGTGGAGCGCCGCGACGCGCACCTGGCCTACCGTGTACCACGTCGCCGCCGGCGCGACCGGCTGCTGCATCGGTGCAGCGGAAAGCGGCGCGGCGAGGGCGGCGGTCAGGGCGAGGGCAACGCGACGGATCATGGCTTGAGGCTCCCGGGTCGTGACGGTCCCGCCATAGCCGCGCCCCCACGCTCGCGCAAAGCGCCACCTTGCGGCAGGGCGTCGCGAGGCGTATATGGCCGTCATCTTCACATCGTCATGACTGCGAAGGTCGGTTCGGGACGCGCCCGGGCCGCCGGCGAAGTCGCACATCCGGGAGTTGCCGCCGTTACCGCCACCGCCGACCTGACGCCGCTGATCGCCCCCGTCGCCGCCGCGCAGGGGCTGGCGCTGGTGCGCGTGCAGATGACGGGGACGGGGGCGAAGACGCTGCAGGTCATGGCCGAGGATCCGGCGACCGGGCAGCTGACGCTGGAACAGTGCGAGACGCTCAGCCGCGCGTTGTCCGACGTGCTCGACGAGGCCGACCCGATCGAACATGAGTACGCGCTCGAGGTGTCGTCGCCGGGCATCGACCGGCCGCTGACCCGCCTTGGCGACTATGCGCGCTGGGCCGGGCACGAGGCGCGGCTGAAGCTCCGCGAGAGCATCGACGGTCGCGTCCGGCTGCACGGCACGCTAGCCGGCGTCACGGGCGAGAACGTGGCGATCGCGCTGCCCAGCGGCGGCGAGGCGACGGTACCCTTCGCCGCCATCGACAGCGCCAAGCTGGTCTTGACGAACAAGCTGATCGCGGCGACGCGGCCCCTGGCCTTCGCCGACGCCGAAACCATCGAGATGCCGTCCGACGGCGAAGAGGATGAGGACTGACATGGCCCAGGCTGCCACCGCCACCCGCTCCGGCCCCGCCGCCGTCACGGCGAACCGCGCCGAGCTGATCGCGATTGCCGACGCGGTCGCGCGCGAGAAGTCGATCGACCGGATGATCGTCATCGAGGCGATGGAGGAGTCGATCCAGAAGGCGGCGCGCGCCCGCTACGGTGCGGAGAACGACATCCGCGCCAAGATCGACCCGCGCAGCGGCGACCTCCGCCTGTGGCGCGTGCTCGAGGTGGTCGAGGCGCCCGAGGACTTCTTCAAGCAGGTCAGCGTCGCCGACGCGCAGAAGCTGCAGGCCGGCGCCGTCGTCGGCGACTTCATCGTCGACCCCCTGCCGCCGATCGAGTTCGGCCGCATCGCGGCGCAGGCGGCCAAGCAGGTCATCGTCCAGAAGGTCCGCGACGCCGAGCGCGACCGCCAGTTCGAGGAATATAAGGACCGCCAGGGCGAGATCATCACCGGCGTCGTTAAGCGCGCCGAGTTCGGCCACGTCGTCGTCGACCTCGGCAAGGCGGAGGGCGTCATCCGCCGCGACCAGCAGATTCCGCGCGAGGTGCTGCGCGTCGGCGACCGCGTCCGCACGCTGATCCTGTCGGTCAGGCGGGAGCCGCGGGGGCCGCAGATCTTCCTGTCGCGCGCCGCCGGCGACTTCATGAAGAAGCTGTTCGCGCAGGAAGTGCCGGAAATCTACGACGGCATCATCGAGATCAAGGCCGTCGCCCGCGACCCCGGCAGCCGCGCCAAGATCGGCGTCATCAGCCGCGATTCGTCGATCGACCCCGTCGGTGCCTGCGTCGGCATGAAGGGCAGCCGCGTCCAGGCGGTCGTCCAGGAGCTGCAGGGTGAGAAGATCGACATCATCCCCTGGTCGCCCGACACCGCGACCTTCGTCGTCAACGCGCTGCAGCCGGCCGAAGTCGCCAAGGTCGTGCTCGACGACACCGACAACCGCATCGACGTGGTGGTGCCCGACGACCAGCTGAGCCTTGCCATCGGCCGCCGCGGGCAGAACGTGCGCCTCGCCAGCCAGCTGACCGGCCGTCAGATCGACATCATGACCGAGGCCGACGAGAGCGAGCGGCGGCAGAAGGAGTTCGTCGAGAAATCGGAGATGTTCCAGACCGAACTCGACGTCGACGAGACGCTGGCGCAGCTGCTCGTGGCGGAAGGCTTCAGCGAACTCGAGGAGGTCGCCTACGTCGACGTCGCCGAACTCGCCGGCATCGAGGGCTTCGACGACGACCTCGCCGCCGAGCTGCAGAGCCGCGCGCAGGAGGCGCTCGACCGCAAGGAGGCCGCCGCCCGCGAGGAGCGCCGCGCACTCGGCGTCGACGACACGCTCGCCGGGATCGACGGCCTCACCGAGGCGATGCTGGTGGTGCTCGGCCATGCCGGGGTCAAGACGCTCGACGACCTCGGCGACCTTGCGTCGGACGAGCTGGTCGACAAGCGCACCGGCATCCTGCGCGCTTTCGGTCTCGGCGAGGACGAGGGCAACCGCATCATCATGGCCGCCCGCGCGCACTGGTTCGAGGGCGAGACCGGGGAGGACGCCCATGCGGAGCCCTCCCGATGAGGCAGTAGAGCGCCCCGCTACCACCACGTGTCATTCCCGCGTCCGCGGGAATGACAGGGTAGGAGATGCGGCTCGTCGCACGGCCAAAAACGACCCCGAGCGCCGGTGCGTTATAACGGGCGCGCACGGCAGTCGCGACGCGCTGATCCGCCTGGCGATCGACGGCGAGGGGCGGGTGTTCCCCGACCTCGCCGCGCGCGCGCCGGGCCGGGGGGCGTGGCTGTCGCCCGACCGCGCGCTGATCGCCAGCGCGGCCGCGCGCGGCAAGCTGCGCGGGGCGCTGATGCGCGCGTTCAGGACGACGGCGATCGCCGTGCCCGACGACCTGCCCGAGCAGATCGCGAGCGGGCTCGAACGCCGTGCGCTCGACCGGCTGGGCTTGGAAAACAAGGCCGGGCACCTCATCTGGGGGGCGGAGCGCATCGCCGACGCGCTCGCCGCCGGCCGGGTCCGCCTTCTCCTCCACGCCACCGACGCGGCGGCGGACGGCGCGGCCAAGCTCGACGCGCGGGCGCGGGCGGCGGGCGTTCCGATCCTGATCGTGCCGGCGACGCGCGAGCGAATGTCCTTGGCGCTGGGCCGCGACAATGTGGTACACGCCGCCGTGTGTGACGACGGGGCGGCGACGCGGACGGCCGCGGCACTTTACCGCTGGCGCGCCTTCATCGGAAGCGGGTCAGGCGCCGACGCGCCTTTCAACGGGTTGATTTCAGTGACGCCGGAGGCGAAGAGCGCCGCCGGCACGAGGGTATCGGGACACGAATGAGCGACGACAACAAACCCAAGCTCGGAATGCGCGCGCCGCTCGGCCTCAACAAGACGGTCGAGGTCGGCAAGGTCAAGCAGAGCTTCAGCCACGGCCGGTCGAAGTCGGTCGTGGTCGAGGTCAAGCGCGCCCGCGTCCTCCACCGCCCGGGCGAGACGCGAGAGGAGGCCCCGGCCGTGCCGCCGCCGCCTGCCCCTGCGCCCGCCGCCCCCCAGGCGCGCGCGCCGCAGCCGGCTGCCCCG
>JAFARM010000321.1 GCA_019245455.1 Sphingomonadaceae bacterium
GGCGAACCTCATGGCTGGCAAGACGGCGTCGCTCGTCCGCCAGGCCATCCCCAAGCCGGGCATGGTGGCCGGGGCGCTGCGCGGCGCCGCGACCGGCGCAGCCGTGGCGCCCGTCTACGCCGGTACCAACGCCGCACTTGCCGGCGAGAACCCGCTGCGCGCCGCTGGCGACGCGTTCATGAACCCGGCCGGTGTTGCTGTGGGGGCCGCGCTCGGGGCGGCTGGAGGCAAGGCGCAGGGCACGGCGGCGAAGATTCGTGACCCCAAGACGATGACGGGGCGGACGATCGCCGATGTCGAGGCAGCCGGCGGGCGCATCAAGCCGCTCGGCCGCCCCGTCGAAGGCGGGCTGTTCGATTCGCCCGAGGTGGCCGGACTCCAGGAGGGGCGCGCCGGGATCAACGAAGCGGCAGGGAACGCCCGCGACACGATCCTGGAGGCGAACCAGAAGAAGCTGGCCGCAGCACGCGCAGAGTACGGCGAGTCGGTCGACAAGATACTCGCCGAGCACGGCGGCCGGCGTCATCTCGTCGACAACACGCACGCGCGCCTGAACGAGCTGGAGGCCGAGAACACCGTCAACGGAGAGGTGCTGGACGAGCACCTGGACCGCGCCATCAAGAAGGTGCGGCGCATGACGGAAGCCGAGGCCGGCAACGTCGTCGTCCCGGCGGTCAAGGTCGAGGACCTGATCAAGATCAAGAAGGGCGTCAACCGGCTCGCTGACTGGAAGGCCCCCGTCTCTCCGGAGAACCGTCCGTATCGCGAGATCGCGCGGTCGCTGGACAAGGACGCCGCCGCCATCGATCCGCGCATCGGCGAGATGAACAAGGCGTACAAGGCGGCGCTGGAGCCGATCGAAGAGACCCACGGGATCCTTCTCGGCGGGCGCCGCAAGACGGACGTGAAGCCGACGGATGCGCAGCTCAAGGGCGCGGCGCTGAAGCTCGGCCGCGTCGGCGACGACACGCAGGCCGCCACCACCGACGACGTGGCGCGCCTGCGGGCGCTGTCCCCCGAGAATGACCGTGCGGTACGCACCGTGGCGGCCAAGAAGGCGCTGGAGCGCCTGCGGTACGGGGCCAACGAGACATCGACCAGCATCGAGAAGGGCATGGCGAACGCCGCCGAGCGCGGCGCCGCCGGGAAAGTCGGGGCGGTAGTCGGCGAGGCGGCCGGTGGGCTGCCTGGTGCCGCCGTCGGGTACGCGGCCGGGAAGGCAGCACACGCGCTCGCCACGCCAGCAGGGCGCGTCCGGCTTGTCCTGCCAGCGGCCGAGGCCGCCGCTCGCGCCGAGCAGCGGCGCACGCCGAACGTGCTCGTGCAGATGGCCCTCGAGAAGAAGCGCCGCGAGCAGGAACTCGCCAGGCGCCTCGGCGGAGGCGCACCGTGACACGATTCTACTCTTGCCAAATTGGCACGACTGGACGGACACTCTTGACAGAAAGGCACGGTTGAGCCGATGGCGTATGCCAGCAAGTCAGAGCAGCGACTCCGGGCCTCGACGAACTACGCGTCCGCCGCCCGAGAGCTAAACAGCGAGAACTACAGGAGAACCGGCGACATGGGAAGCGGAAGCGCGAAGGCACTCATCGGGTCGCTGGCCAGCGGTGGCGGCGGCAAGGCGCTGATCGGCAAGCAGGCGTCCGGCACATCGACCACGGTGGCCGGGAAGCTGGCCGGCGCGGGATTCAGCGGCGCGCCGAAGTGGAAGCGCGCCATGGAGCCCGGCGAGCTCAAGCCCGGCACGAACAAGCAGGCGAAGAACACCGTGGTCATGACGCCGGGCAAGGGCGACAAGGCCGTCGCCATGAAGGTGACCAGCAAGACGCCGAAGGTGATGCGCGGCGGGAAGGTCAACCCGTGAATGCGACGACGAAGCACACGGCGCCTTGGCCCAAAGCTGGGCGGGACAACGGCATCCCGACGCCGCCGGTGCGCGAGCATCGGACGTTCCTCGGGCCCGAGAAGCGGCACTTCGACGGCGTCGTAGGTCGCGAGTCGTCCAGCAAGGGCAAGCACGGCCACCAGGGCGTGCACCACCACCCGATGAAGGCGCAACTCGGACAGAACGTGGCCGGCGGGATCAAGCCCGGCGCGCGGCGGATGGCAGGTAAGTCGCCGTGCTGACCACCGACTCAGGATACATCCTCGTAGCGCGCGGCGTGCTCTCGCCGAATGCGAACACGAGCGATGTCGGGCCACCGTCGAGCGGCGCCACGATCACGTTGCTCGATACGACGGTGGGACAGGCGAACTTTCAGGCGGGCCCGCTGAATTCATGGGGCGCGAGGCGGATTAAGCGCCTCATCATCAACATCTACACGTCGCACATCTCGGCGGCGAACGGACTCGTCATCAACGAACAGAACGGCGACGGCAACTGGGATCAGCTCACGTCGTACACAGTCGCGGCGACGACGTACACCAAAAACATCATCGCCGTGAGCGCTCCGCACGTTCAGGTCACGTACACGAACAGCGCGAACACGCTTACAAGTTGGCGCTTCTCGATCTTCGCTGACACGCTCGAAAGAGCGGCGGGGTAGCCGATGGGCGCCACAATCAATTACTACCCGACGACGCTCGGTACCGCGACACCGGACCCGCTGACCCTCAGCATCGTCGGAGGCGTCCTCACGCTCGGCGGCACCGATTTTTTGGAGAAGACGAGCGGCAGCAACGTCGCGCTCAGCAGCAAGTCGGGCACGACGTTCTATCTCGCAAGCCCCGGCGAGTACGGCAGCCTGGGACAGAACAACTCCTACATCCGCATGACCGACAGCGCGCTGACGCTCGGTTGGAACTCTCCGAACATGGTGTTCGATTCCAACGGCGTCCGTCTTGCCTGCGGCAGCGGCAACTACGCCTTCACGTCCGACAAGCGCCTGACCCTGAGCAGCGCCAACGCGGACCTCACCGGCGGCGCTTACACTGCGAACGTTTTCCAGGCCGGCGTCACGACCACGCCGGGCGCCGTTGCGCTTGCGCGTCCAACGTCGACGGC
>JAFARM010000010.1 GCA_019245455.1 Sphingomonadaceae bacterium
GCCGGTCGGCGCGGGCCGCGCGAACAGGATCACCCGAGCCTTCTTTAGCGCCGGCGGCCGGCCACGCGCATCGAGCGGCGCGTCGAGCAGATAGGCGACCCGCTGGGGAATGGCGTCGGGCCCGCGAATCAGCGCCGTGACGTCCGCCTCGATATAGAACCGCGCGGTCGCCAGCGGCGCGTCGGGCGCCTCCTGCGGTTTCAGGCGCGTCGCCGAGCGCACCGTCGCGTCGATGATCAGCGGCGCGTCCAGCGCGAGGTCGATCGCGTCGGCATAGCTGATCGCGCTTGTCTCGGCCGCCCG
This sequence comes from Sphingomonadaceae bacterium, assembly GCA_019245455.1. Taxonomy (GTDB): domain Bacteria; phylum Pseudomonadota; class Alphaproteobacteria; order Sphingomonadales; family Sphingomonadaceae; genus Polymorphobacter_B. Next base: position 304 of record JAFARM010000010.1, read on the forward strand.
CGCGGTGGGGATGGGGGCGGGGCTGCTTTGGACCGTCGCCAATATCGACGCGATCGCAAGGAGGAGGGGAGCCAGCTGCATAGGATGCGCGTTGTAGTAGCCGATGCGCGTGATAACAGAAATAAATCCGTCATCATCCGATTGTTCGTTTGTTGCGTCCGACAAAGCGTTTGCGTCGTTCTATGCGTGACGATAGAGACCGGCGCTCTACCCGGGACGGCGCTGGCCCTAGCGGCAAGCGGTCACGTGGGGTGCGCCGCATGGCGATGGACCCCGTCGGGATGAGGGAGTGATGTTACTGAATGGCCTACGCTGACCGTGATACTAACACGAGCCGGGTGACAGCGATCGTAATCGTATCGCTGATCGTCGCCGTGCTCGGCTACGCCTTCGTGACCGGCCTCACGTACAAATACGTGAAAAAGCTGTCCGAAAAGTTAAACACCTTCGACGTGGTGCCGCCGCCGCCGCCGCCGCCGGACGTGCCGCCGCCGCCACCACCGCCCAAGCAGGCGCAGGTGCCGCCGCCGCCGACCACGGTCGTCGTGCCGAAGCCGAGCGTGCAGACGCCGCTGCCGGCGCCACCGATCAGCACGACCGCGATCATCCCGAAAGCGCAGCCGATCGCGCCGCCGGCGCCCCCCGCGCCGCCGGCCCCGCCCGCGCCCCCGCCAGCCCCCCCGCGGATCAGTCAGCAGGCCACCGCCAAGGGTGACCCGCATCAATGGTATAGCGATGCGGACTATCCCGCCGCCGCGCAGCGCGCGGAGGCGCAGGGTCGTGTCGCGGTGACCGTCACGATCGGCACCGACGGACGGGTGGCGGCGTGTTCGGTGACTCAGTCCAGCGGCAACGAGGATCTCGATTCGACGACGTGTCGTGTCGCGCAGCGTCGCGGTCGCTACTCGCCCGCCAAGGACCAGAACGGCAACCCGATCACCGGCAGTTCGTCGTTCGCGATCAAATGGGTTCTTCCCAAAGAGTGACGTTGGCTGACGTTATCGAAAACAAACCATCCAAGAGGAAAGACTAGATGCTCACCACTATCCTCGCCGCCGGCGCCACCACCGCCGCCAAGGGCGACTCCCCTTACGGCCTCGTTCCCGCGCTGCGCGACGGCGGCCTGATCTCGCAGACCGTCTTCGGCATTCTGGTGCTGTTCCTGTTCGTGTCGCTCTACATCCTGTTCACGAAGGTGTTCGAGCAGCAGAAGATCATCAATCAGGGCAAGCGCGTTCGACAGACCTTCTGGGCGTCGAACAGCCTGCGCGAGGGCGCGGCCAAGCTCGAGAAGAACTCGGCCTACAAGCAGCTCGTCGATGACGGCATCGAGGCGCAGGACCAGCACAGCCGCCTGACCGACCCGGTCGAGGCGCATGACTGGCTGCACGGTTCGCTCGCCCGCTCGGAAGCGTCGATCAACTCGCAGCTCAATGGCGGCCTGGCGTTTCTGGCGACGGTCGGCGCGACCGCGCCGTTCATCGGCCTGTTCGGCACCGTGATCGGCATCTACCGCGCGCTCATCAAGATCGGCGCGGCCGGTCAGGCGTCGATCGACACCGTCGCCGGCCCGGTCGGCGAGGCGCTGATCATGACCGCGCTCGGCCTGGTCGTCGCCGTGCCGGCGGTGCTCGCGTACAATTTCCTGCAGCGCCGCAACAAGGCGATTGCCGAGAATCTCAGCTCGTTCTCGAACGACGTGCTCGGCTATCTGGCCTCGAACGGCGCAGTTCGCCCGACGGCGCCGCGCACGACGGCGGGGGCGGCCAATCGGCCGACCGGCACCACCACCGCCGGCCAGGCCGGCGGCGTTCAGACCAAGGCGTAATGTGACCGCCGCGCGCGGACGGCTGATCGTTCCGCGCGCGGCCGGCGCGCCCGCCACGGCGCCGGCGCGCCTTCGAAAAGGATAGGATTAGTCTCTCATGGCGATCAGCACAGGCGGAGCCTCCGAAGACACCCCGATGTCGGACATCAACACGACTCCGCTCGTGGACGTGATGCTGGTGCTCCTGATCATCTTCCTGATCGCGATTCCGGTCGTGATCCAGACCGTGCCGCTGCATCTGCCCAAAGTGCGGTTCGACCCGACCACCACCAAGCCCGAGAATGTCTCGCTGTCGGTCTCGACCGGCGCCGATGGCGGCTGCGCGGTCTATTGGAACCTCACCAAGGTGGGTCATGACGAGCTGCTGAAGCGCGCGGTGGCCAAGCTGGAGGCCGAGGTGAAGCGGCTGGGCAGCAACATCACCCCCGATCAGCTGCCCGAGGCGCATATCCGCGGCGACATCAACGCACCCTACAAGTGCATCGGCGCGGCGATCTACACGATGCAGCAGGCCGGGTTCGCCCGCGTGGGCTTCATTTCCGAACCGCCCGCGGGCGGCGTGACGACGCGGTTGTGACCGTGGCGGCCAAGACAGGAGTTATATCATGGCAATGAGCGGTGGCCGCGATGACGGCGAGCCGATGATGGAGATGAACACGACGCCGTTGATCGACGTCATGCTCGTGC
>JAFARM010000232.1 GCA_019245455.1 Sphingomonadaceae bacterium
GCGGCCGTCGGCGCGGGCCATCATCGCCACCTGCGTCGGATAGGCGAAGTCGATGCCGAGATCGTTGAAGCGCCGCAGGATGGCGAGGCCGATCGCATGACGGGCATCCATCATCGCCTTGAACGACTGGCCCTCGCTGAAGAACACCAGCTCGAAGTCGAGGCTCGAATCGGCAAAGCGGACGAAGTGGCAGCGGTCGAAGCGCGCGCCAGGGGTCGCCGACACGATCCGTTCGATCTCGTGCGGCATCGCCTCCAACAGGTCGCTCTTTGTCTGGTAGGTGACGCCGATGACCATCACCACCTGCCGCTCCTCGATGCGGGCGAGGTTGGCGATCTGGTCACCGAGCAGCTTGGTGTTGCCGACGATGACCTGCTCGCCCGCCTGCGAGCGGATGCGCACGGTCTTCAGCCCGATCGCCTCGACCTTGCCGGTGATATTGTTCCAGCGGATGGTGTCGCCGACGCGGAACGGCCGGTCGAACAGGATGGCGAGCGCGGCGAACAGGTCGGCGAAGATGCCCTGTGCGGCGAGACCGATGGCGATGCCGCCGACGCCGAGCCCGGCGACGAGCGCGGTGACGTTGACCCCCAGGTTGTCGAGCACGAGGATGAAGGCGAGCGACCAGACGACGACGTTGACCAGCACGCGGATGATGTTCGACGCGCTGATCAGCGCCGCCTTGTCGTCGCTGAAGGCCGCGCGGCGATCGACGAGGGCGAGGATGAACTCGCGGATCCAGATCGCCCCCTGGATCGCCGCCGAGACGGTGAAGACGAGCTTGATGAAGCCGAGCAGCGCGCCCGGCGGGGCGGCGGCGCGGGCGGCGATCTCGACCGCCAGCGCGCCGAGGAAGAAGCTGCGCGTCTTACGCACCATGCGGCCGATGAAGCCCTTCCACGTCGTCACGTCGTGGCCCTGGCCGAGCAGGCGGCAGACGCCGAACCGAACGCCGACGAAGACGAGGTAGAGGACGACCGCGCTCGCCGCGCCGATCATCGCCGCGACGCTGTCGGTCTGCAGCCAGGCGAGCGTCCCGAGCGTCAGGCGGCGGAGCTGGTCGGGGGCGTGGAGCAGGTCGCCCGACAGGCTGGCGGCGGCGGATGCGGGAGCGTGAGCAGGGGGCATGGCGGACCAACGTTGCGGGCGGGCGAACCGGCGCGCGGCTCGGCGGTCGCCTTAAACGGGCGGTCGCGTTACGGGAAGATGAACGCGCCCCGGCTCAGGCGCGCGGCAGCCACGCCGGCCAGTCGACCGTCAGCGTCGCCCCGCCGGCGGTCAGCGGGCCGTCCGCCGCCTCGACCCTGAGGTAGGCGATGCCGCGGCCATCGGCGTGGCGGCGCAGCTCGCCCGCGGGCGTGTCGCCGGCGCGGATGGCGACGTCCCCCGGCTCGCCGTCGACCGTCACCGGCAGCAGGCGGCGGCGCAGCCGGTCGCGGTGGTGCATCCGCGCCGTGTTCTCCTGGCCGACGTAGCAGCCCTTGGTGAAGCTGACGCCGTTCAGCTCGACCGCGTTCGCCTCCAGCCACAGCATCCGGTCGAGGAGCAGATCGCCGCTGTCCGCCACCCCGGCGCGCAAGCGGTGGGCGGCGTAGTCGGCGAGCGTCGCATCGGCCGGCGCGGCGTCGGCGACCCACCGCTGGCCCAGCGCGGCGAGCTGCGGGTCGTGCGGCAGGTCGGCGAGCGGCGCTCCCCACGCGGCGAAGACGTGCAGCTCCGGCTCGGGCGTGATCGTCACAGCGCGGCGCAGCTTGTACATCGTCAAACGCTTCGCCAGCGCCTCGGCGGCGGCTGCAGCCACGTCGACGAACACGCTGCCGTCGCCCGCGGCGGCGTCGTGCAGTACCATGTCGAACAACAGCTTGCCCTGCGCGCTGAGCAGCCCGGCCCACAGCGGCTTGCCCGGCGCGAGCAGGGCGACGTCGTTCGTCACCAGCCCCTGCAGGAAGTCGCGCGCCTCGGCCCCGCCGACGCGGAGCACGGCACGGTCGGTCAGGCGGGCGGTCGGCATGAGGGCGAGATGGGGCGGCCGGGCGGACGGGGCAAGGCGGCCGCCGCGAAGTTCACGAAGTTCACAGGGGCGACGATGTTCCGTGACAGCGACTCGCTCGCCCGATCGCCTCCGGCCACGATCGCTAGCACCGCCTGGGGCGTGTAGGACAGCACCATGGGCGTCATGCTGGCGGAGGCCAGCATCACGCTGGTGCGAGACGACAGGCCGGGCGTCTTGCCCGACCGTGGATGCTGGCCTTCGCCAGCATGACTCTGCACCAGTTTCAGGTGCCGGCGGTCAGAACGGCTTCAGCCGGCTCTCGCGCGTGTAGTTGATCCAGCCCGCGTTGACCCCCAGCCGCAGGCCGACGCCGAGCTTGATCGGCACCAGGATGACGCGGTCGCGCTGGTTGTAGGTCATGGTGAAGCCGCCGATGAAGTACGCCTTGCCCTCACCCCCCGGATAGCGACGGAACAGGTCGTTGGTGTCGTCGAGGTGGTAGACGAGCGTGAACACGCGGCTGCCGTCGCCGCCGACATCGAAGCCGACCGACGGCCCGGTCCAATAGACCGGCATCTCGCCTTCGACCTTTGAGTAAAGCGTCCCCGAGCCATAGCGCAGGCCGACGACGAAGGCCCCCGACGCCTCGCGCCCAACGATATAGCCGTTGGGCCGGCCGTGGTCCTTGAACGCCTTCTCGATCAGCTTGGCCGCCCCTTCCGCACCCTTGCCGAAGACGCCCTCGGCGGCGGCGATGACGTCCTTTTCCTCGTACGCATCGGCCTTGGGCGTCGGTGGCGCGTCGGCGGAAGGCGCCGCGTCGGCCGGCGGCGGGGCCGCTGGCGGCGTTCCGCCCGCCTGCTGCGCGGCCGCGGGCAAGGTCATGCCGGCCAACAGGCCAAGCGCGATCATCTGGCGCATCGTCGTCCTCCCGCTCCAACACGCCCCCGCCCACGCTTGAATCGCAGCGCCCGCCGGCCGTCAAGTCCCGTGCTTCCCATCGCATCCGGCCGCTGCTACCGCGGCGCAGCAACAGCGGAGCGTTCGCCGACCTATGCGTATTACGATGATCGGTTCGGGCTATGTCGGCCTGGTTTCGGGGGCGTGCTTCGCCGACTTCGGCCATGATGTGTGCTGCGTCGACCTGGATGCCGGCAAGATCGAGCGGCTGCAGGCGGGCATCATGCCGATCTATGAGCCGGGCTTGGCCGAGCTGGTGACGAACAACGCGCGCGCCGGCCGGCTGACCTTCACCACCGACCTGAAGGCCGGGGTCGCCAATGCCGATGCGGTGTTCATCGCGGTGGGCACGCCGTCGCGTCGCGGCGACGGCCACGCCGACCTCAGCTACGTCTACGCCGCGGCGCGCGACATCGCCGCGGCGTGCAGCGGCGACACCGTCGTCGTCACCAAATCGACCGTGCCGGTCGGCACCGGCGACGAGGTCGAGCGCATCTGCCGCGAGGCGAACCCCAACGCCCGCTTCGCCGTCGTGTCGAACCCCGAGTTCCTGCGCGAGGGCGCGGCGATCCGCGACTTCAAGTTTCCCGACCGCATCGTGGTGGGCACCGACGACCCGCGTGCGCGCGACGTGCTGACCGAGATCTACCGGCCGCTGTTCATCAATTCGTCGCCGCTGATGTTCACCGGGCGGCGGACGGCGGAGCTGATCAAGTACGCCGCCAACGCCTTCCTGGCGACCAAGATCACCTTCATCAACGAGATCGCCGACCTGTGCGAGGCGGTCGGGGCCAACGTCCAGGACGTCGCGCGCGGCATCGGCAGCGACAACCGCATCGGCTCGAAGTTCCTCCACGCCGGCCCCGGCTATGGCGGGTCATGCTTCCCCAAGGACACGCTGGCCCTCATCAAGACGGCGCAGGACTTCGGCACCCCGATCCGAATCGTCGAGACGGTCGCGGCGGTCAACGACACGCGCAAGCGCGCCATGGCGAAGAAGGTCGTCGCCGCGTGCGACGGCTCGGTGCGCGGCAAGACGGTCGCCATGCTCGGCCTGACGTTCAAGCCGAACACCGACGATATGCGCGATTCGCCGGCGATCGCCGTCGTCCAGGCGCTGCAGGACGGCGGCGCGAAAATCCGTGCCTATGACCCCGAGGGCGTCGAGCAGGCGAAGCTGGTGCTGTCGGACGTCGACTATGCGACCGATGCCTACAGCTGCGTCGCGGGGGCCGACGTCACTGTGCTGATGACCGAATGGGAGGCGTTCCGCGGCCTCGACCTCGACCGCATCGGCAAGTCGATGGCGCGGCCGGTGATCGTCGACCTGCGCAACGTCTACCGCCCCGACGAGATGGCGCGGCGGGGCATCGCGTATACCAGCGTCGGGCGCTGAGCGATCAACCGCCATGTCCGTCATCCCCGCGAAAGCGGGGACGCCCGCCACGTCCGTCATCCCCGCGAAAGCGGGGACCCATCTCCTGCCGTCCGCCCGTAGCGACGAAGCGCGTCGCATCCTGGCGAATAGCGGGAGATGGGTCCCCGCTTTCGCGAGGATGACGGGTTGGAAGTCGGGATGATGGAAGCGCCGCCCCTCGCTTGCCCCCGCCGTAGCCCCCCGGTATAGGCCGGTCCCTCGCGGAGTCGTGGGTGAGCGGCTGAAACCAGCAGTTTGCTAAACTGCCGTACTGGGTAACCGGTACCGAGGGTTCGAATCCCTCCGACTCCGCCACTCCGTTCGTCGCGAAAATCTTTCGCTTCGGCGCTGCCACTCCCCTTGTCGCGACTCGCGGCGACGGTCATGCTGCGGTTCATGCAGAGATGGCGCGCGGGGCTGATCGTCGTAGTGGCGCTGGGAACGGCGCGTGCCGGCAGCGGCCCTGCTCCGGCTGTCGCCGCCTTCTCCCCGGCCGGATCGGTCGAGCGCGTCGAGCAGATCAAGGTGCGCTTCACGACGCCGATGGTCGCCTTCGGCGACCCGCGCCTGCCGGCACCGATCGCGGGCACGTGCAGCGAGGGTGCGACCGGGCGCTGGGTCGACGCGCAGAGCTATACGATCGACCTGGCCCAGCCGCTCGCCGGTGGGCGGCGCTGCCGCTACGCGCTCGTCCCGGGACTGAAGGATGCCGCCGGCGCGCGGCTCGCCCCGGCGCGCTTCGCCTTCGCCACCGGCGGGCCGAACATCCGCGTCGCCCTGCCGGCGGACGGGCGGACGATCGAGGAGGACCAGGTCTTCCTGCTGGCCCTGAATGCCGCGCCGACCGCCGCCTCGCTCGCCGCCCACGCCGCCTGCGCCATCGACGGCGTCGGCGAGGCGGTGCCGCTCGACATCCTGCCCGACGCGACGCGCGCGAAGATCGTCGCCTCGGCGGGCAGCGACTACGCGACACGCAACTTCCTGCAGAAGGCAGGGCAGGTCGCGCCCAACCCCGAGTGGAGCGAGCAGCCGCAGCCGAAGGCCGTCGTCGTCGCCGCGCAGTGCCGCCGCACCCTGCCGTCGGGCGGGCGGGTCAGCCTCGTCTGGGGCGCGGGCATCGCCACCGCCGACGGGCTGGCGACGCAGCGGCCCGCCCGGCTGGACTTCAAGATCCGCCCGGCGTTCGTCGCGCGGCTCGAATGCAGCCGCGCCAACCCGGCCGCCGCCTGCTCGCCGATCGAGCCGATCAGCGTCCGCTTCACCGGCCAGGTGCCGGTCGCGCTGGCCCGGCAGGTGCGGCTGGTCGACGCCGCCGGCAAGGACGCGGCGACGGTTCCGTTCAAGCCGCACGTGCAGACGGTCGACGAGCTGACCTTCAAGGGGCCGTTCCCCGAGCGGGCGCGGCTGCGCGTGCTGATCCCGGCGAACCTGACCGACGACGCCGGGCGGCCGCTGGCCAACGCCGCGCGCTTCCCGCTCGACACCGCGACCGCCGACGCGCCGCCGCTAATCAAGTTCGCCGGCACCTTCGGCATCGTCGAGGCGAAGGAGGGCGGCGTCCTGCCGGTGACGGTGCGCGCGGTCGAGCCGGCGATCGCGGGGAAGGACGCCAAGGTTGTTGGGGGTCCGATCGGCGGCCGCGACGTCGTCGTCGCCGACGACGCGACGATCGCGCAGTGGTTGCGGACGCTCGACAAGGCCGAGGAGCGGACCCACGACGAGGAGCCGATCGCCGGCAGCGACGACACGAAGTGGATCGAGACGACCCGCTCGACGCCGCTGATCCGGGCGAACGCGCCGGCGCGCGGCCTGACCATCCGCCGCCAGGACGCGCGCGCGTTCGAGGTCGTCGGCATCCCGCTGAAGGGCAACGGCTTCCACGTCGTCGAGCTCGCCTCGCCGCTGCTGGGCAAGGCGCTGCTCGGGCGCGGCGGCACGCGCTACGTCGCCGCGGGCGCGCTCGTCACCGATATGGCGGTGCACTTCCAGTGGGGCCACGGCCGCAGCCTCGCCTGGGTCACGCACCTGTCCGACGCGACGCCCGTCGCCGGCGCGCGCATCGCCGTCAGCGACAGCTGCAGCGGCCGTCTGCTCGCCACCGCGGTGACCGACTCCGCCGGCCGCGCGGCGATCAGGGATGGCCTGCCCGAGCCGACGGAGGCCGACAGCTGCGACTACGGCGAGCGGCCGCTGATGGTCAGCGCGCGCACCGCCGACGACTTCAGCTTCACCCTGACGACGTGGAGCAAGGGCATCGCGCCGTCGGACTTTAGCATCTACGGCGGCGACGCCGAGCGCACGGCGTACCACACGATCTTCGACCGCACCCTGCTCCGCGCCGGCGAGACGGTGCACATGAAGCACGTCATCCGCGCGCGCACCGATGCCGGCTTCGCGCCGGCCGAGCTGCCGTCCGACCCGACCGTCGTCATCCGCCACCTGGCGAGCGACCAGACCTACGCGCTCGACCTGAAGCTCGGCCGCGACGGCATCGGCGAGACGGCGTGGGCCGTGCCCGCCGCCGCCGCGCTCGGCGAGTACAGCGTCGAGATCGGCGAGCGCGGCGCGACCGAGCGGCACACGTCGGGAACCTTCACCGTCGAGGAGTTCCGCCTGCCGACGATCCGCGCCCGCGTCGCCGGGCCGGCGAAGCCGCAGGTCGCACCCAGCGCGGTGCCGGTCGACCTGAGCCTCGCCTATCTCGCTGGCGGGGCGGCGGCGCACGCTCCGGTCAAGCTGAGGACGATGGTCGCGCCGCGCGACCTCGAGATCGCCGACTATCCGAAGTTCAGTTTCACCGGCGAGGATATCGTCCCCGGCATCGTCCGCCTCGACGGCGCCGACGAACCCGCCGCGGCGGCACCGACGCGGGCGCAGGTCGTGCCGGTAACGCTGTCGGCCGGCGGCACCGCGCGCGTCGTCGTCGACCGGCTGCCGCCGGTGACGGTGCCGTCGACCCTGTCGCTCGAGATGGACTATGACGATGCCAACGGCGAGGTGGCGACCGCCAAGGGCTCGGTCAGCCTCGATCCGGCGGCGGTGCGCGTCGGCATCGCCAAGGACGGCTGGATCATGAAGGCCGACGCCGCCCACCTCCAGGTCGTCGCCCTCGACCTCGCCAACCGGCCGGTCGCCGGCCAGCACGTCGACGTCCGCCTGTTCAGCCGCGAGACCTATTCGTACAGGAAGCGCCTGATCGGCGGCTTCTACGCCTATGACAACAGCCGCGAGACGAAGGCGCTCGGCCGCGGCTGCAGCGGCGCGACCGACGACCGCGGGCTGTTCCGCTGCACCCTCGACGCCGGCGTGTCGGGCGAGGCGATCGCGCTGGTCACGGCGAAGGACGCCGCCGGCCACGTCAGCCGCGCCACCCAGTCGCTGTGGCTGGCGGGCGACGACGACTGGTGGTTCGGCGGCGACAACGGCGACCGCATGGACGTCGTCCCCGAAGCCCCCGAGTACCCGGCCGGCGGCGTCGCCAGGTTCCAGGTGCGGATGCCGTTCCGCGAGGCGACCGCGCTCGTCAGCGTGCTGCGCGACGGCGTCATCGACAGCTTTGTCACGACGCTGTCGGGCAAGGAGCCGGTGGTCGCGGTGCAGCTGAAGCGCGGCTACGCCCCCGACGTCTATGTCTCGGTGCTGGCGGTGCGCGGGCGGGTGGCGGGCTGGCGGCTGTGGCTCGCCGACCTCGCCCGGCGCTGGAACCTGCCGTGGCTGAGCCGCGACGCGGCGTACCCGACCGCGCTCGTCGACCTCGCCAAGCCGTCGTACCGCTTCGGCCTCGCCAAGATCCGCGTCGGCTGGGACGACCACCGGCTCGGCGTCCGCGTCGCCACCGACAGCCCGACCTATGCCGTGCGCAAGACGGCGCAGGCGACCGTCACCGTCACCCCGCCCAGGGGCCGCGCCCTGCCGCCGGGAAGCGAGATCGCCTTTGCCGCGATCGACGAGGCGCTGCTCCAGCTCCACGGCAACGACAGCTGGGACGTGCTGACGGCGATGATGGCCGACCGGCCGCTGTCGGTCTTTACCTCGACGGCGCAGACGCAGGTCGTCGGCAAGCGCCACTATGGCCGCAAGGCGCTGGCTGCGGGCGGCGGCGGCGGCGAGGGCGCGGGCGGGACGGTGCGGCGCGACTTCAACCCGCTGCTGCTGTGGCGCGGGCGCGTTCCGCTCGACGTTCAGGGGCGAGCGAGCCTGCCGGTGACGATGAACGATTCGCTTTCGGCCTTCCGCCTCGTCGCGGTGGCGACGGCGGGGTCCGACCTGTTCGGCACGGGGGCGGTGACGGTGCGGACGACGCAGGACCTGCAGCTGCTCGCCGGCATCCCGCCGCTGGTCCGGGAGGGCGATCACTATACAGCGACGGTGCTGGCGCGGAACGCGACGGCCAAGGCGATGCGGGTCAGCCTGAGCGGCACCGCCGGTGCGGCGGCGCTGGCGCCGCGTATCGTCGACATACCGGCCGGCGAGGCGACGACCGTCGCCTGGGACGTCGCCGCGCCGGCGGAGGGCAAGATCCAGTGGGCCATCGCCGCGCGCGCGACGAGCGGCGCGACCGACGCGGTCCAGGTGACGCAGGCGGTCGCGCCTGCCGTGCCGGTCGAGACGCTGCAGGCGACCCTGGTTCAGGTCGCGCCGCAGCAGTCGTTCCCCGTCGCCCTGCCGGCAACCGCGCTCCCCGGGCGCGGCGGCGTCGATGTCGCCCTCAGCCGCTCGCTCGGCGGGTCGCTGCCCGGGGTGCGCGCCTACATGGCCGCCTATCCCTACGACTGCATCGAGCAGCGGCTGTCGGTGGCGGTCGCGGCCGGCGACCGCGCGCGGTGGGACGCGGCCGCCGCCCTTCTGCCGGCCTATCTCGACCGCGACGGCCTCGTCCGCTTCTTCCCCGCCGACTGGATCGCCGGCGACGATTCGCTGACGGCGTACCTGCTGCGCCTGTCCGCCGACAGCGGCTGGCCGCTGCCCGCCGACGTCAAGGCGAAGATGGTCGCCGGCCTGACCGGCTTCGTCGGCGGCCACGTCGCGCGGCCGCACGATAACGTGCTGGTCGTCGAGAAGGGCAAGGGCATCGTCGGTACGGCCAGCTTCACCGGCGAGGGCGCGTCGCGGCGGCTGGCGGCGATCGCCGGGCTGATGAGCGCGAACGCGGCGACGCCGGCGATGGTCGAGCCGATTTCGGTCACGCCCGACGCGTGGGACACGGCGACGCTGATCGACTGGCTGACCGTGCTGCGCCTGCCCGGCATCCCCGACGCCGAGGGCAAACGCGCGCAGGCGGAGACCGTGCTGCGCGCGCGGCTCGACCTGCAGGGGACGCGGCTGTCGATCACCCGCGCCGACGACGCGTGGCAGCTGCTCGGCTCGCGCGACCTGACGGCGGCGCGGCTGCTGCAGGCGATCGTCGCGCTGCCCGACTGGCGCGCCGACGCGCCGCGCATCGCCCGCGGGCTGATGCTCGACCAGAGCCGCGGCCACTGGGACACGACACCGGCGAACGCGGTCGGCACGCTGGCGATGCGGGCCTTCTCGGCGCGGTTCGAGGCGACGCCGGTCGCGGGGACGACGACGGCGACGCTGGGCGGCGCGCGCCACGTCTTCGACTGGAGCACGACACCGCCGCCAGCGACGCTCGCCTGGCCGCCGGCCGCCGCGTCGCTGACGCTGACCCATGCCGGCGCGGGGGCACCGTGGGCGATCGTCACCAGCCGGGCCGCCGTGCCGCTGACCGCGCCGTTCAGCAGCGGCTTCGCCGTCCGCCGCGCCGTGTCGGCGATGAGCCAGGCGGTCCCCGGCCGCTGGAGCCGCGGCGACGTGATGAAGGTCCACCTCGAGGTGACGCCGCGCGCGCCGCTGGCGTGGGTCGTCGTCAACGACCCCGTGCCGGCGGGCGCAACTGTGCTCGGCGGCTCGCTCGGCGGCCGCAGCGACATCCTTGCCGCCGGCGCGACGGCGGGCGTCCAGCCGACCTTCGTCGAGCGGCGGACCGAGGCCGTCCACGCCCATTACGAGGCGGTGACGCGGGCGACGATCGCCTATGACTATACGCTGCGGCTGAACAGCGCCGGCACCTTCCGCCTGCCGCCGACACGCGTCGAGGCGCTGTATTCGCCCGAGATGATGGCGCTGGTGCCGAACGCGCCGCTGACGGTGGCGGCGGCCCCGGCGCGGTGAGCGGGGCGGCGCGCGAGGGGCCCCCACCCCGGCCCTCCCCGCTCTCCGCTTCGCGGGGGGGGAGGGAGAAGGAAGGGCCTCCCTCCCCCCCCGATGCGAAGCATCGGAGAGCGGGGAGGGCCGGGGTGGGGGTTCTTGCCGCCGTCATCCTCGTCGCGGTCCTCGTCCTCGCCACCACGCCGCCCGACCCGCCGTCGTTCGCCGCCGTGCGCGCCGGGTGGCGGTCGTCGGAGGCGCGGCTGCTCGCGCGCGACGGGCAGGTGCTCGATATCGTCCGCGCCGATCCCCGCGTCCGCCGGCTCGACTGGGTGCCGCTCGGCGGCGTGTCGCCGGCGTTCGTCACCGCGGCGGTCGCGAGCGAGGACAAGCGCTTCGCCTTCCATCACGGCGTCGACTGGCGCGGCGTCGGCGGGGCGATCCGCGACCGGCTGCACGGGCGCCGCGGTCGCGGCGCGAGCACGATCACGATGCAGCTCGCCGGGCTGCTGGCGGGGAACCGCGGCGGCGGCCGCTCGTGGCTGGCCAAGATCGAGCAGGCGCGCGCCGCCCTTGCCATCGAGCGCCGCTGGACCAAGGCCGAGATCCTCGAGGCATGGGTCAACCTGCTGCCGTTCCGCGGCGACCACGTCGGCATCGACGCCGCCGCGCGCGCGCTCGCGGGGAAGCCGCCCGCCGCGCTCGACGCGACCGAGGCGCGCGTCCTCGTCAGCCTGCTCCCCGCGCCGACTGCGAGCCCGGGGCGCGTCGCGGCGCGCGCCTGCCGGACGAGCGCGCTGCCATGCGCCCGCCTGGAGCTGCGTACCGCCGAGATGCTGGCGACGCGCCAGCCGCTGCCCGACCCCGGCCTTGCGCCGCAGGTCGCCGCCCGGCTGATGGCCAGGGGCTGTTCGAAAATTGCTCCTGTCATCCCCGCGAATGCGGGGACCCACCTCCCACGGCTGGAGGAGATAGGTCCCCGCTTTCGCGGGGATGACAGGGTTGGAAACGCCGTCGCAGCGCCGTCATGCCTCATCCGCACCACGCTCGACGCCGACCTGCAGGCGTTCGTCGCCACGACGCTGCGGCAGCAGCTCGCCGCCCTTGCCGGGCGCAACGCCCGCGACGGCGCGGCGATCGTCGTCGACAATGCCAGCGGTGACATCCTCGCCTATGTCGGCTCGGCCGGGCCCGGGTCGACGAGCGGCGCGGTCGATGGCGCGGCGAGCCCGCGGCAGGCGGGGTCGA
>JAFARM010000256.1 GCA_019245455.1 Sphingomonadaceae bacterium
GCGTTCGACAGCTGCAGCCATGGCGCGGGCCGCGTCATGTCCCGTACCGAGGCGAAGAAGCGCTTCACCGTCGACGACCATATCGTCGCGACGGAAGGCGTCGAATGCCGCAAGGACGAGGGCGTGATCGACGAGACGCCCAAGGCCTACAAGCCGATCGAGGCCGTGATGGCCGCGCAGGCGGACCTGGTCAAAGTCGTCCACACGCTGAAGCAGGTGGTGTGCGTCAAGGGCTGAACGACGCCCAAGGCGCACACTGCCGCCACCCGGGTAGTATCATGATCACCATCGACGGATCGCAAGGTGAAGGCGGAGGGCAGGTCGTGCGCAACGCGTGCGCCCTGTCCCTCGTCACGGGTCAGGCATTCCGTGTCACCAACGTGCGTGGCGGGCGGGCGAAGCCTGGCCTGATGCGCCAGCACGTCACCGCGGTCGAGGCTGCGCTCACGGTCGGCGGAGCTTACGCCGAGGGCGTGTTCGTCGGCTCGTCCGAGCTCACCTTCACGCCGGGTCGGACAGCGCCCGGCAATTATCATTTCGCGGTCGGCACTGCCGGAAGCGCCTGTCTGGTGTTGCAAACGATTCTCATGCCCCTGCTGCTGGCCGATGGCCCCTCACGGTTGGTAATCGAAGGCGGCACCCACAATATGATGGCGCCGCCGTTCGAATTCATCGATCGTGTCTTTCTGCCGGTCATCAACAGGATGGGCCAGAACGTATCCGCCCGTCTGGTCCGGCATGGCTTCTTCCCCAAGGGCGGCGGGCGGATCGAGGTCGACGTCAATCCCGGGAAGCTGGCCGCGATCGACTGCATCGACCGGGGTGCGCTGCAATCGGTGTCGGCGATCGCTCTATTCGCGGCCCTTCCATTCAACGTCGCCGCGCGCGAGATCGCGACGGCGCGCAAGATGCTGCCCGACTGGCCGGAAGAAGCCTTTACCGTTCGGCAGTTGCCCGAAGAGCAAGGGCCTGGAAACGCCCTGCTTCTCGAGGCCGTGTTCGAGAATACCACCGAGGTGGTGACGGGCTTCGGCAAGCTCGGCGTTCCGGCGGAATCGCTTGCAAAGACGGCGGCGCAGCGCATGGCCGGGTTCCTCGCGTCGGACGCATTCGCGGGGCCTTACCTCGCAGACCAGCTCCTCCTGCCGTTTGCTATGTCGGGCGGAGGCAGCTTCACGACTGTCAAGCCAAGCCAGCACTCACGGACCGCCGCTGACGTTGTAGAGAGGTTCACCGGACAGCGCTGGCTCTTCGAACAGCAGCCGAGCGGCAGCTATTTGGTTCGGCACCAGGGGTAAGGCTCACTCGTCTTGCATCGGGCAACGCCCTGCGGTCCGATCGCTTCCGACTACTCCACGCGCAACAAGGCGAACAGCTTATCTGTCGACGTTTCGCTGGTCGGACCCCTTAGTCATTCAAAGCGACTTTGCCGTGGCCCGGTAGGGGACGTTCGTTCAGGCGCGGCGCGGCTGCTTACTTGGTGCCCCTTGCGGGAGGCGGGTCGGTTGCCGGGCTGGGGCGGCGAACTCACCCTCTTGGCGACAAGACTGCGCGCGCCAGCTAAGGCTTCGGTATGTTGGCGATTCGACAGCATCGGAGGGTAGCGGCGTTCTTCTACGCCCTTGCCGTGCTCGCGCTGGCGTTCAAAGTCTATGTTCCCACGGGCTTCATGGTCGACCGCGGCGGCGCGGTGGTGGTTTGCACCGGCATAGGCGCCATGCCGATGCGCCACCATCGCACCGACTCACCGACCGCACCTTCTAAGGATAGGTCCGACCACGCCTGTCCGTACGCCGGCAACGCTGCTCCGGCAGAGCCGTGGGCGACGCCGATGATCGCGGCGAGCGAGCAGCCGCTTGTTCGCGTGGCCGTGAAGGCGGAAGACCCCTACGCCGCGCCCGGCCGCGGCCTCGCCGCGCCGCCGCCGCCGTCGCGAGGTCCGCCCGCGCGTCTCGCGTGATCGTCGCGGCCCGGGTTGGGCGGCCTCTCTGTGCGTCTGCGCACCCGATCCTTGCGAGACAACGCCATGCATCCACGCCTTCCGCGGCTCTGGCTGAGCGCGCCCCTATGCCTTGCCGCCGCCATTGCGGTACCCGACCCCGCCTTTGCCCAAAGCGCGTCGCCCGATGCGCCTGCGGCCGACATCGTCGTCACCGCCGAGGCGACCAAGTCCGGCGTCCCGCTCAAGGAGACGCCGCAATCTGTGTCGATCGTCGATCGGGCGCAGCTGGACCAGCTCAATGTTCAGACGGTCGAGGAGGCGCTGCGCTATGTGCCCTCGGTGCAGAGCGAGACGGGCGGCAACCGCGGCTTCGACAACATCCTCATCCGCGGCTTCAACCAGTCGGCCTACGAGTATCGCGACGGCCTCCGGCTCGACCCTGGCTATGTCGAACAGCAGGAGCCATACGGGCTAGAGCGGCTTGAGGTGCTCAAGGGGCCGGCCTCCGTCCTCTACGGCCAGATCTCGCCCGGCGGGCTTGTCAACTTCATCTCGAAGCAACCGCGGGCCGACCTCAAGCCCGAGGTCATGCTCGAGGGCGGCTCGTACGGCCAGTTCGCCGCCGGCGCCGACGTCGGCGGCAGGCTCGGCTCAGGCCATGTCCTCTGGCGGCTGACCGGCCTCTACCGCCGCAGCGACGACCCGCAGCCCTATGTCAGCTCCGAGCGCGTCTTCATCGCGCCCGCGCTGAGCTGGCAATCGACGGCGGGGATCAAGCTGACCCTGCTCGCGGTCTATCAGGACGACCGCCTGACCCGGAACATCGGCCTGCCGGTCGCCGGCACCATCGCGCCCAATCCCCGTGGTCCGATCCCGCGGTTCACCTTTCTGGGCGAACCGTCGTTGCCTCGCTTCGACGGGCCACAGTACCAGGTCGCGGTGCTCGCCGAGCAGCGGCTCGCGCCCGGCTGGACGTTGCGGGCAAAGGCGCGCTTCCTCCACTACGACCTGACCGGGCCGCTGATCACGCCCTATGCGCTCGAGGCTGATAACCGCACCGTCGACCGGTCGGGCCTGACCTTCGGCGGCGGCACCGGCGTCGTCTCGACCGACACCCAGGTCGAAGGGGTGTTCGACACCGGAAGGCTGCAGCACCGCGTGCTCGTCGGCGTCGATTACCTGCATAACGCCAACTTCACGCGCTACACCCTGCTGAACGTCGCCCCGATCGATGCCTATGCGCCGGTCTACACGGGCGCACCGGCGACCGGACCCGAGTTCCGCAGCCGCTCGCAGCTCGAACAGATCCACCCCTACGCCCAGTACCGGCTGACGTTCGACGAGC
>JAFARM010000281.1 GCA_019245455.1 Sphingomonadaceae bacterium
AACGGACGCGCCATGAACCCGGTCGGCAGCGCGGTCATCGAAATCGTCACCGTCACGCCGCTGGCCGTGTCGAGCGCGGCCGGGGCGCCGCCGTTGAACGGCACGATCGCGTCCCACAGGCGCAGGAACAAAGGATTGGGATCGTTCACATAATCCGCCGGCAGCGGGTCGGTCAGCGTCAGCGTACCGTGGTCGAAATCGTAAGCGACGGAGACGGTGGTGACGAAGCCGGCATCGGCGGCGACGAAGTTGCGGTCGTTCATGCTGGCCGGCGTGAAGCTGCCGTCCCTGAGCTCGACGCGGCTGCGCAAGATCTCGACCGCCTGGCCGAGCTGGGGCGCATGCTCCTGGTCGACCGGCATGCCGCGCAGCGTCATCACCGTCGGCGTGGCCGGCGCCGTCGTCGCGCGATAGACGATCGAGGCATTGTTGCGGCCCCACAGCAATCGGCCGCCGTTCTTTTTGCCGTCATAAGCGATGACGGTGACGTGGATGAGCTGGTTGTCGGCGCCGAGATAGCCTCCGGCGGCGGCCGGCGTGCAGGGGTCTGCGGGGGCGGGATCCGGTACGAAGCCGACCGACAGCCGCGCGTCGGAAAGCAGTTCGAAGCTCGCCGGATCGATCGTGATCCCCTCGGCCACAAGCTCCTTCGCGACGATCGCGGCGGCGGTTTCGCAAGTGTCGCCCTGGATCGGGATCAAGGGGAAGCGCTGAACGAGCCGGTCGCGGGCGCCGGTGTCGGGGCCGCCCAACGCGACTTCGCGCAGGGCCTGGTCCTCGACCGCGCACACGCTCTGCTCGGTGACGAGCAACGCGACGAGCGCATTCGTGGCGCCGGGCAGCGCCGGCGCGTCGAGCCATTCGGGCTGCTGGCCGAGCGCGACCGGCGCGTCGAGGCTGAGGCGCCAGCCGCCGAGATAATAAGTGCCGGCGCCGACGGTCACCTGGGCGGGCGTGGGCGCGCCGGCGACCTTGTAGCCGTCGTCGGGGGTTCCGGCGGGTCCGACGATGTCGATCGTCTCGAGCCGCAGCGTCTCGCGGGCGATCGCCGATTCCTCGTTGAGATCGGCCTCGAGCGTGACGCGGCCCTGCTGGGCGATGACGCCGCGATAGGCGCGGGTGGGATCGTAGCTGATCCGGGCGCGGTCACTGGCCATGACGAAGATCCTCGATGTTAGTCGGCATCGATCCACACCGGATAGAGGCCGAGGGGAGCATATTCCTCGTATTTCGCGGCGAGCCCGCGCTTGAGCAGCGGCACGTTCTCGCTCTTGAAGGCGCCCATTTCGGATTCGTTCTGGGCGCCCCCGAGGATCGTGTCGCCGGCCTCGGGCTTGAGGATCGCGGCGTCGGCGAGCCGGTAGAGCCGCGCATAGTCCGGATCGCCGAAGCGGCGGCTGCGGAAGAGCGGGCCGTGCGGCGGGACCTTCACGGATCGATAGGGGGCGTGCAGCACGCTGCCGTCGGCATAGGCGCTGAAGCGGACGCAGCCATGCTGCGTGTCCTCGACGACCGCGACCTCGTCGAGGATCGATTCGGTGACGCTCAGCCGGTGAACGGCGATCGGGCCGAGGATCGTGCAGCGGGCGAGCGCGACCTCGCCGCTCGTCCCTTCGATCGCCGGATCGGCGGGCTTGGCCGGGGTGGGGGCGTGCGTCGGGATCGCCTGGATGATGCTGTCGCTGGCCGACAGATGCTCGACGAAGCCGGCGCCGCGGGTGCGGATCGGGCCGGTGATGCAGCGCTCCAGGACCAGCTCCTGGACCTCGCCCTGGATCCACAGCGTGCTCGGCGCGAGCTTGCTGCCGTCGATGGCGGTCTCAAAGAACGCGCCGTTGCCTTCGGTGCCGGGATCGAGCGTCACCATGCGCAGGCGAACGGTGTCGAACGTGCCGGCAAGGACGAGGTCGGCGCCCTGCAGCCACAGCCCCTGCAGGACGAGATTGCCGCCCTTCCCGGTGATCTTCCAGCTCGCGCCGCTCCCCGGCCAGCGGATCACCGGCCGTTCCTGGTTGCGCGCGCGGATCGTGACCACCGCCGGAGCAGGCGGCGGCGGGGGCACCGGCAGCGTAATCGCGGCGGCCACCCCGGGATAGGTCAGCGAATCGGCGATCTCGACCGTGCCGGTGCCGGCGATCGCGGCCAGCGCGGCATCGAGGCCCCCGCCGCCACTGACCGAAGCCGATATCGCCGGCTCGTCGATCGTCGGCAGCACGCGCTCGTCGAAGCCGCCGGCGCCAATCCGGGCCGAAAAGCCGAAATGATATTCGACGACGGGCCGGGTCGCGTCGGCGGGATTGGTGAAGCTGAAAACCCCCGTCTCCGGGTGGATG
>JAFARM010000350.1 GCA_019245455.1 Sphingomonadaceae bacterium
AGGGGCGGATCGTCGAGGTCGAGCGGGCCGGCGAAGGCGTCGCCGCGCTGGGGCTGGAAGGCGGCGAGCGGGTGGAGGGCGACCTGTTCATCGACGCCACCGGCTTCCGCGCGCTGCTGATCGGCCAGGCGCTGGGCATTGGCTTCGACAGCTGGGAACGGTGGCTGCCGTGCGACCGCGCCGTGGCGCTGCCGACCGCGAGCAGCGGCCCGCTCGTCCCCTACACCCAGGCGATCGCCATGCCGGCGGGCTGGCGCTGGCGTATCCCGCTGCAGCACCGCGTCGGCAACGGTCATGTCTATGCGAGCGCCGTCATGGACGAGCAGGCGGCACTCGACCTGCTGCTGGCCGCGGTCGACGGGCAGCCGCTCGCCGAGCCGAACCGGCTGCGCTTCACCGCCGGGCGGCGCACACAGGCGTGGGCGGGCAACGTCGTCGCCGTCGGGCTGGCGTCGGGCTTCCTCGAGCCGCTCGAGTCGACCAGCATCTACCTCGTCCAGTCGGCGATCGCCCGGCTGATGAAGTTCCTCCCCGGCCGCACCGTCAGCGCGGCGCAGCGGCGCGAGTACAACCGCCAGACCGACGTCGAGATCGAGGCGACCCGCGACTTCCTCATCCTCCACTACCACGCCAACCGCCGGCCCGAGCCGTTCTGGCAGGCGGTGCGCGCCACGCCGCTGCCCGACAGCCTCGCGGCGAAGATCGAGCTCTACCGATCGAGCGGCCACATCGTCCGCGAGCACGAGGAGCTGTTCACCGAGGTCGCCTGGCTGCAGGTGTTCGAGGGGCAGGGGATCGCCGCGGAAGGGCGCTCGCCGCTCGCCGACATGATCGCCGAGCCCGACCTCGCCGAATATATGGCGGCGCTGCCCCAGCTCTACGCGCGCGAGGCGAGCCGCTATCCGGCGCACGCCGACTTCATCGCCCGCCACTGCGCCGCGCGCTGACCCTCAGGCCGACGCCCGGACGACAAGGCGGGGGGCGAGGACGCGGTTCTCCGCCTCCTCCCCGTGCAGGCGGCGGACGAGGGCATCGACGAGCAGCGGCCCGGCGCGGCTATAGTCCTGCGCCACCGTCGTCAGCGGCGGGTGGCCGAGCGCGGCGGCGGGGATGTCGTCAAAACCGATGACGGCGACGTCGTCGGGAACGCGCCGCCCGGCCTCGGCCAGGGCCCGCATCGCCCCGAGCGCGATCAGGTCGGAGGCGGCGAACAGGCCGTCGAACGCCGCGCCGCCGGCGAGGAGCGCGCGCGCCGCCTCGTACCCCGCGCTCTCGAGCGACAGGCAGTCGGCGCGAAGCATCGGCTCGGTCGCGACGCCGGCCGCCGCCAGCCCGTCGCACAGGCCGCGGTAACGGTCGCGGAACTCGGGATAATGGTCGGAGGCATCGCCGAGGAAGGCGACGCGCCGGCAGCCGCGCGCGACGAGGTGCGCCGCCGCCGCCCGCCCGCCGGCGATGTTGTCGCAGCCAATCGTCGTCTCGCCCGCGCCCGGCTCGACCGCGCCCCAGCGCACGAAATGCGTTCCCTGCCGCGCCAGTTGCTCGAGCCGTGCGCGATACAGGGCATAGTCGCCGTAGCCGAGCAGGATCAGCCCGTCGGCCTTGCGGCTGTCCTCGTAGTCGACGTGCCAATCGCTGGACAGCTGCTGGAACGAGGTCAGGAGGTCGTACTGGCGCTCGGCGCAGGTCCGCAGGATCGACCCCAGCATCGACAGGAAGAAGGGGTTGATGAACGACCCGTCGGGCAGCGGATCCTCGAAGAACAGCAGCGCCAGCGTGTTGCTGTGCCCGCTGCGGAGCGACGAGGCGGCGCGGTCGACCTTGTAGCCCAGGAGCTGCGCCACCGCCTCGATCCGCTTGCGCGTCGCCTCGCTGACGGTCTTGTCGCCGCGCAGCGCGCGCGACACCGTCGGCTGGGAGACCTTGGCCAGCGCGGCGATGTCGAACGACGTGACCCTTTCTCCGGCCGCCATGGGCCTTCCGCTCCCCTGGTTGTTAGGGAACGGTGTAAATCATTCCGACAAGGCACAGAATACGTATTCATGGCGCTTTCCTAGGGTGCGTCGGAACGTCATCACTCGGTCCGACCGGAACACCGGCGCGGGGAGGGCATGGCGCGCAGCAGACGGACCTTGGCGCTGATCGCCGCACTCGGTCTGGCGACCGCGGCGGCGGCGGCCGACGTCCGCGCGCGGCCGGCGGAGAACGAGGTCGTCTATTTCCTGCTGCCCGACCGCTTCGACAACGCCGATCCGGCGAACGATCGGGGCGGCCTGACCGGCGACCGGTTGCACACGGGGTTCGATCCGGCGGACAAGGGTTTCTACCACGGCGGCGACCTCAAGGGGGTCATTCGCCGGCTCGACTATATCCAGGCGCTCGGCGCGACGGCGATCTGGGTCGCGCCGATCTTCGGCAACAAGCCCGTGCAGGGGGCGCCGGGGCACGAGAGCGCCGGCTATCACGGTTATTGGATCACCGATTTCGATCACGTCGACCCGCATTTCGGAACCGACGCCGACTTCAAGGCGCTGGTCGACGCGGCCCACGCGCGCGGCCTGAAGGTCTACATGGATATCGTCGTCAACCACACCGCCGACGTCATCCAGTACCACGAGTGCCCGGCCGCGCCGTGCGCGTACCGCAGCCGTGCCGACTATCCCTACCAGCGTCGCGGCGGCGTGAACGGCCCCGCGATCAACCCGGGCTTCGCCGGCGACGATAATCGCTCGCCGGCCAACTTCGCGAAGCTGACCGACCCGACCTACGCCTACACACCGTACATCCCCGCCGGCGAGGAGCACGCCAAGCATCCCGACTGGCTCAACGACGTCACCTTGTACCACAACCGCGGCGATATGGCCGACGGTGGCGAGAGCGCGACCGAGGGCGACTTCGCCGGACTCGACGACGTGATGACGCAGAACCCGCGCGTCGTCGCCGGCATGATCGACATCTTCGGCGGCTGGATCGATCGCTTCGGCGTCGACGGCTTCCGCATCGACACCGCGCGCCACGTCGAGCCCGAGTTCTGGCAGGGGTTCGTGCCGGCGATGCTGGCGCGGGCGAGGGCGAAGGGCATCCCCAACTTCCACATCTTCGGCGAGGTCGCCGACCCGGATCCTGCGGCGCTGGCGCGCCACACCCGCGTCGACGGCCTGCCGGCGGTGCTCGACTTCGCCTTCGAACAGACGGCGCTCGACACCATCGCCGGCCCGCTCGGTACCGATGCCTGGGCCAAGTGGATCGCCGCCGATGCCCTCTATGCCGGCGACCCGCGGACCCTGCCGACCTTCACCGGCAACCACGACGGCGGCCGCATCGCGTCGGCCATCCGCAAGGCGCGGCCGCAGGCAAGCGACGCCGAGGTGCTGGCGCGCGTCGAGCTCGCCAACGCCATGCTGCTGACGCTGCGTGGCGTGCCGACGATCTATGCCGGCGACGAGCAGGGTTTCGTCGGCCGCGGCGGCGACCAGGACGCGCGGCAGGACCAGTTCGGCAGCCGCGTCGCCAGCTACAACGAGCAGCCGCTGGTCGGCACGAGCGCGACGACGGCGACGCCGCGCTTCGACGAGCAGCACCCGCTGTTCCGCCAGATCGCGGCGCTCGCGCGGATGCGGACGTCGACCCCGGCGCTGACCCGCGGCGACCAGCGGCTGCGCTTCGCCAGCGACAAGCCGGGCCTGCTCGCCGTGTCGCGCGTCGATCCGGCGACCGGGAGCGAGGTGCTGCTCGCCTTCAACACCTCGACCGCGCCCTTGTCCGCCAACGTCCAGGTCGGCGCGGGCAGCGTGACGTCGACGCTCGCCGGCAGCGGCTGTGCCGCGCGCCTCGCCGCGCCTTTTTCGCTCAACGTGACGCTGCCGCCGCTCGGCTACGCCGTCTGCGCCATCAAGGATCGCCCGTGACCGACCGTCCGTGGTGGCAGGGGGCCGCCATCTATCACCTCTACCTGCGCAGCTTCGCCGATTCGGACGGCAATGGCGTCGGCGACCTGCCCGGTGTCACGGCGCGGCTCGACTATATCGCCGCGCTCGGGGTCGA
>JAFARM010000386.1 GCA_019245455.1 Sphingomonadaceae bacterium
AAACGCGTGGGCGACTGCTGCCGACGGCGATCTTCGTGCGGTGGGAGCGGGGCTAGCCCCGCCGCCGGCCCTTGCCCTCGTCGGCTTCGGCGGTTTCGACGCCTGCGGCCTTCAGCCCGCGCAGGTGCGCCATCTCGCCCTGGAAGCGGGCGAGCTCGCCGCCCGACAGCGTCGTGCCGCCGGTGAACTTGATGTTGGTCGGATCGACTGGCGCGCTGTTGACCCACACCTCGTAGTGGAGGTGCGGCCCGGTCGACAGGCCAGTCGAGCCGACGTAGCCGATGACCTCGCCCTGGCCGACGGTCTGCCCCGGCTTCACGGCGAAGCGGCTCATGTGGCCATAGGCGGTCATCAGCCCCGGGCGATGCAGCACCTGGACATAGTTGCCGTGGCCGCCGTGCCAGCCGGCGAAGGTCACCGTGCCCGCCGCGGCCGCCATGATCGGCGTGCCGCTCGCCGCGCCGAAGTCGATGCCCTGGTGCAGCCGTGAATAGCCGAGAATCGGGTGCAGGCGCATGCCGAAACCGCTGGTCTCGTGCGCCCCGTCGACCGGCGTCCGCATCAGCCCCTTGCGCGCGCTCTCGCCGTTGGCGCGGAAGAACATCGCCTTGCCGCCATAGGTCCAGCGCATCAGCTCGACCGGCGCGCCGTGCTCGGGCCGGAGCGCGGCGTACAGCAGCCCGCCGGTCTCGTTCTCGCCGGTCTCGGCGTGGCGGTGCTCGAGGATGACGTCGAAGCGGTCGCGGCGGCCCACCTGGCGCTGCAGGTCGAGGACATAGGCGAGGTTCTGGCGGTACTCGGCCGCTTGGGCTCCGGGGACGCCGGCGGCGCGGACGGCGCGGAGCAGGTTGCCGCCGACGGTGCCGGTGACGCGCAGCGGCGTGTAGTCGACGGCGATCGGCACGCGCTTCAGTTTAAGCGCGCCGTCGACGCGGGCGAGTTCGAGGCGCAGGTCGAAGGCGGCGCGGAAGCCGAGGCTGTCGAGCGGACGCGGTACGCTCCGCGTCTCGCGGCGGCCGAGGACGAGGTCGATGGCGGTACCGGGGGCGACGCCATGGACCTCGCCGGCGATCAGGCGGGCGGCGGCGGAGGCGTCGTCGCCGCCGACACCGGCGCGGCGCAGGGCGGCGGCCAGGCTGTCGCTGCGGCCGACGCGTGCCGTCGTCTCGAGCCGCGGGCGCTCGGGCACCTCGCTCAGCGCCTCGACGAGCTTGGTCGGCGGTGACTGGCGACCGGTCGTCGCGCCGGCGGCAAGGGGCAAAATGGTATCCGGGCGGGCGTCGTCGGCCTGGGCCGCGGTCAGCGGCGCGCGGACACCGGTCGGCAGCGGCACGATCAGCGTGCCGGCGCCGATCGCGCTCAGGCAAAGCGTCGTCAGCAGCCCGAGGCCGAGCCACCAGTCACGGCTGCCGATGCGCTGGCCGAGGTCAACGGCGAGATCGAGGTCGGCCAGCCGGTCGAGCACCGGCGCAAGGTCGATCCGCGACCGCACGGGGACGCGTGGCAGCAGGATGACGCGGCCCGGCCGGGGAGCGGCTCCGGCTGCCGCGAATCCGCCGAACTCGTTGAATCCCTGCTGGTACACGACCGAACCCCCGCCCTTCCGCTTGAGCAGCGTGGTGTTCCGCGCTTAAGCGCAAGTCAACGTCCGTCCCCGGAGCGTGCGGTGAACCGTGCGTCTTCTAAGGTTCACTTGATTAAGCGGTGGACTCGTGCAAGGCTCACTACAGCTTGTGGTCCGTTACAGGATGCGATGAGCAGAGTGGTCCGCTTCCCCGCGCCCGGCTTGTATCCGGGCCCCGTCGGCCTCACGTCGAGGCGATGAGCGGCTTGCTTCGCACCGTTTCCGATCGCTCCGCCCCCTCGGGGCACGTCACTGCGGTTCTCGGCCCGACCAACACCGGCAAGACCCACCTCGCGGTCGAGCGGATGTGCGGTCATGTCAGCGGCATGATCGGCTTCCCGCTGCGCCTGCTCGCGCGCGAGGTCTATGACCGCGTCGTCGCCATCAAGGGCGCAGCGCAGGTAGCGCTGATCACGGGCGAGGAGAAGATCCTGCCCGATACGGCGCGCTATTTCCTGTGCACGGCGGAATCGATGCCCGACGACCGCGAGGTGGCGTTCGTCGCCCTCGACGAAGGGCAGGTCGCGGCCGATCCGGCGCGCGGTCACGTCTTCACCGACCGGCTGCTCCACCGCCGCGGCTATGCCGAGACGATGATCCTCGGCTCGGAGACGCTGCGACCGCTGCTCCGCCGCCTTTTGCCCGATGCCGAGATCGTCACCCGTCCCCGCTTCTCGACGCTCAGCTATGCGCCGCCGAAGAAGCTGTCGCGCCTGCCCAAGCGCACCGCCATCGTCGCCTTCACCGCGCAGGAGGTCTACGCGCTGGCCGAGATGCTGCGCCGGCACAAAGGCGGCGCGGCGGTCGTCATGGGCTCGCTCAGCCCCCGCACGCGCAACGCGCAGGTGGCGATGTACCAGTCGGGCGAGGTCGACTACCTCGTCGCCACCGACGCAATCGGCATGGGCCTCAACATGGACATCGCCCATGTCGCCTTCGCGTCCTTGAGCAAGTTCGACGGCAAGCGCCAGCGGCGGCTGACGACAGCCGAGATGGCGCAGATCGCCGGCCGCGCCGGGCGACACCAGCGGGACGGGACGTTCGGCGTGGTCCAGTTCGGCCAGGACGCGGCAACGACGTTCGAGGCCGAGGAGATCGCGGCGATCGAAGGGCACGTCTTCCCGCCGCTGACGCAGCTCGTCTGGCGCAACGCGGCGCTCGACACCACCAGCCTGCCGCGGCTGATCGCCTCGCTCGACGCCCGGCCGCCCCGCGCGGAGCTGGTCCGCGGCGACGACGCGATCGACCTCGCCGTCCTGAAGCGGCTGGCCGGCGAGCCGTGGGTGATGGAGCGCGCCCACGGCCGCGGCCGCATCGGCCGGCTGTGGGCGGCGTGCGGCGTCCCCGACTATCGCAAGACCGGGCCGGAGCAGCACACGCGGCTCGTTGGCCGCATCTTCCGCCACCTGAGCGAGGGCGACGGCACGCTGCCGGCGGCGTGGGTGGCGAGCGAACTCGCCGCGCTCGACAATGTCGCCGGCGACATCGGCCAGGTCGCCGACCGCATCGCCGCGGCGCGGACGTGGACCTATGTCGCGCACCGCCCCGGTTGGCTCGCCGACGGCGGCGACTGGGCAGGGCGCACGCGCGAGCTCGAGGACCGGTTGTCGGACGCGCTGCACCACAAACTGACGCAGCGCTTCGTCGATCGGCGGACGGCCGTGCTCCTCAAGGACCTGAAGATCAGGGGCGAGCAGCGAGTCGCCATCGACCCCGACGGAACCGTCGCCGTCGAGGGGGAGGCGATCGGCACGCTTGATGGCTTCCGCTTCGTGCCCGATCCCGCGGCGCGCGCGGGAGAGAAACGGATGCTGCTCGCCGCGGCCGAGCGCCATCTGCCGCGCGAACTCGCCCGCCGCGCCGCCGCCGTCGCCGCCGCGCCCGATGCCGACTTCACGCTCGCCTTCGACGGCCGTCTGCCGCCGCGCATCCTGTGGCAGGGCGCGCGCGTCGGTAAGCTGACGGCCGGACGCGACGCGCTCAACCCGCGGGTCGAGACCGACCGCGCATTGGAGGCGCTGCCCTTCGCCGACCGCCGCGTCGTCGCCGATCGCCTTGCCGCCTGGTTCAGGGCGACGCGCGACCGCCACCTCGCCTCCCTGACGCGCGTCGCGGCGCTTGCGCCCGACGTGTCGCCGGGGGCGCGCGGCCTGATCGTCCGCCTGATCGAGACGATGGGCTGCCTGACCCGCGCCGACGTCGCGCCACAGGTCGACGCGCTGACCCGCGCCGACCGCAAGGCGCTGGTCGCCGCGGGCGTGCGGATCGGCGTCGTCCACGTCTTTGTCGCGGCCGCCTTGCGCCCCGAACCGACTCGCTGGCGCATCGCGCTGTGGGCGGTGGCGCAGGGGCTCGCCGTGCTGCCGCCGCCGCCCGCCCCCGGGCTGGTGACGGTCGATGTCGCCGCCGACGTGCCGGCCGCCTTCTACGCTGTGGCCGGTTTCTGGCCGCTCGGGCGCGGCGATGACGGCATTGCCGTCCGTATCGACATGGTCGACCGGCTGGCGCGCGCGATGCACGGCCAGCGCGACGGCCGTGCGCCCTTCGTCCCCGACGCGACCTGGATCGCGAGCGTCGGGCTGAGCCGCGAGCGTTTCGCTCGCCTGATGCGCGCTCTGGGTTATCGCCCGCGGCTCGTCGACGGCGCGCCGGCGTTCGCCTGGGGCGGGATCAGGAGCGAGCGCGCCGCGCCCGCGCCCCCCGCCGACTCCCCCTTTGCGGTCCTGGCGGCAATGAAAGGCAGGTAGAATTTGGTCTACGGTCAGGGTCTGCGGCTCGACAAATGGTTGTGGTTC
>JAFARM010000001.1 GCA_019245455.1 Sphingomonadaceae bacterium
GATCGTCTTCGCCGGCGTCGTCGCCGTCGCCGTACTACGCGGGCGGAGCCACTGGGCCGCGGTCCCGGCGATCGTCTGGCTGCACCTGGCGATGGTGTCGCTCGCGCTGCTGCTGACGCCGGCGATGCTGCTGCGGCGCAAGGGAACGCGCGCGCACCGCGTGCTGGGGTACGTTTGGGCCGCGGCGATGGTGGGGACGGCGGCGCTGAGCCTGGTCTTCCGCACCGGCGCGCCGCACGGCTGGGGCGTCTTCACCGGCGACGTGTCGCCCGTTCACATCCTGTCGGTCGTCGTCCTGGTCCTGGTCCCGATGACCGTCAACGCCGCGCGGCGGCACGACGTCGCCGGCCACCGCCGCGGCATCCGCGGGCTCGTCATCGGCGCGCTGCTGGTCGCCGGCTTCTTCACCCTGCCGTTCGACCGCCTGCTCGGACACTGGCTGCTCGGCTGACCGGCGGGGCCCGTGGCGTGATGCCGCTTACGCTTGGTGCGCCAAAGCCTTATGTTGGCGGCATGGCCGATCTCCGTACCCTCATCGCCGGCCACGTCCACAAGCTGGTCGGCGCGCGCGGCGACGCCCGCGACATCGTCCGCCGCCCCGGCGAGGCGGGACTGGTGCCCGAGGGCGGGGCGGCTTGGACGGTGCACGGCGACTTCAGCGCAATGATGGTCGGCGGGGTCGCCGCGCTGCTGACGCAGATGCTCCATCCGGCGGCGGCGGCGGGCGTTTGGGACCACAGCAACTTCCGCCGCGACATGAGCGGGCGGCTGCGGCGGACGGCGCAGTTCATTGCCGGCACGACCTACGGCTCGACGGCGACGGCGGGGGCGATGATCGCGCGCGTGCGGCGCATCCACGACGCGGTGGGCGGCGTCCTGCCCAATGGCACGCCGTACGCCGCGAACGACCCCGCCGTGTTGACGTGGGTCCATGTCGCGGGCGCCGACGCCTTCCTGCGCGCCTATGTCCGCTACCGCGATCCCGCGTTCAGCGGCGCGGCGCAGGACCGCTATTACGCTGAGACGGCGGTCGTTGCCCGGGCGCTGGGGGCCACCGACGTGCCCGAGGACCGGCGCGCGGTCGCCGCCTACTTCCGCGCCGTCCGCCCGCACCTCGTCGCCGACGAGCGGGCGCGCGAGATCGCCCGCATCCTCCTCGCCGCGCCGCCGCCGGTGCCGAGCGCCGGAGCAGCGACCAAGGTGATGATGGACGCCGGGATTGACCTGCTTCAGCCCTGGGCGGCGGCGATGCACGGGCTGCAGGTGCCGCCGCTGCGTAAGCCGCTGGTCCGCGCCGGGGCAGCGGGCATCGGCGCGGTGCTGCGCGCCTCGCTCGACCATGCCCGGCGGCAGCGGCTGGCGGCGGCCTGAGGGCCGCGGGGGCTGGCGGCGCTCCGGCGGCCGCGGGCGGCAGCTCTCGCCGCGCCGCGCGGGAGAGGGCAGGGCGGCGGCATGAAGGCCACGACCCAGCGCACGCTCCGCCGCATCCATCTGTATCTCGGCACCTTTTTCGCGCCCGCCATCCTGTTCTTCGCGATCAGCGGCGGCGTCCAGACCTACCGCCTGACCGAGCTGCCGCAGGCGCCCGCGTGGAGCCAGTGGCTGTCGAGCCTGCACAAGGACCAGGCTGCGCCCCGCCCCCGCAAGCCCCGTCCGGCGGCGACCGGTCGTGCGCCCGTCCGTGACCATCCTGCGGATGCGGCGCGTCGCGACCCGGCGGCGCTCAAGGCCTTCGTCGCGCTGATGTCGTTGGGCCTCGCCGCCTCGACGCTGCTCGGCATCGCGGTGGCCCTGGCGCTGCCGAACCAGCGGCGGACGGCGCTGCTGCTGCTCGCCGCTGGCACTTTGCTGCCATTGGCGCTGATCCTCGCCTGAGTACGGTTCAGCGGGGCTGCGACACCGCCGCCCTTGCCCGCGCGCGCGCGAACATAAATCGAACGGATGTCGCACCTCGACACGCGCGCCAAGCTGGCGATCCTCGCCGACGCGGCGAAGTACGACGCCAGTTGCGCGTCGTCGCGCACGACCAAGCGCAACAGCGCCGGCGGCAAGGGGCTGGGCTCGACCGAGGGCAGCGGCATCTGCCACAGCTATGTCCCCGACGGGCGCTGCATCAGCCTGTTGAAGATCCTGCTGACCAACAGCTGCATCTTCGACTGCCATTATTGCATCAACCGCCGGTCGTCGAACGTGCGGCGCGCGCGCTTCACCGTCGACGAGGTGGTCGCGCTGACGCTCAACTTCTACAAGCGCAACTATATCGAGGGGCTGTTCCTGTCGTCGGGCATCATTGGCTCGTCCGATTACACGATGGAGCAGCTGGTGCTGGTGGCGAAGACGCTGCGCCTGGAGCACGACTTCCGCGGCTACATCCACCTCAAGACCATTCCCGACGCCGCGCCCGAGCTGATCGAGGAGGCCGGGCTCTACGCCGACCGCCTGTCGATCAATGTCGAGCTGCCGAC
>JAFARM010000027.1 GCA_019245455.1 Sphingomonadaceae bacterium
CTGGGGGGTCTACACGGCGCTGGTCAAGGCAGCGGCGCTGATCCGCTGACGGTTCAGCCGTTCGCCGCCTGCCGGCTCGCGCGCTTGCGCTCGTGGGGATCGAGGTGGACCTTGCGCAGGCGGATGAAGTTCGGCGTGACCTCGACCAGCTCGTCGTCGTCGATATAGGCGATCGCCTGCTCGAGCGTCAGCCGCTTGGGCGGGCTGAGCTGGATGGCGTCGTCCTTGCCGCTCGCGCGGAAGTTGGTCAGCGCCTTCGACTTCAGCGGGTTGACCTCGAGGTCCTCCTCGCGCGCGTTCTCGCCGATGACCATGCCCTGATAGACCGCTTCGCCCGGCTCGATCATCAGGACTCCGCGCGGCTGCAGGTAGCCGAGCGCATAGGCGACCGCCTCGCCCGTTTCCGTCGAAATGAGGACGCCGTTGCCCCGCCCGCTGATCGGCCCCTTGTACGGGCCGTAGCGTTCGAACAGCCGGTTCATGATACCGGTGCCGCGGGTGTCCGACAGGAACTCGCCGTGGTAGCCGATCAGGCCGCGCGCCGGGGCGCTGAACGTCAGGCGCGTCTTGCCGCCGCCGGATGGGCGCATATCGGTCATCTCGGCCTTGCGATTGGCCATCTTCTCGACGACCGTGCCCGAATATTGCTCGTCGACGTCGATGACGACCGTCTCGTACGGCTCGGTGCGGTTCCCCGCCTCGTCGCGGGCGAACAGGACGCGCGGACGGCTGATCGACAGCTCGAAGCCCTCGCGGCGCATCGTCTCGATCAGCACGCCGAGCTGGAGCTCGCCGCGGCCGGCGACCTCGAAGCTGTCCTTGTCGGCCGACTCCGTGACGCGGACAGCGACGTTGCCCTCGGCCTCGCGCTTCAGGCGGTCGGCGATCATGCGGCTGGTCACCTTGCTGCCGTCGCGCCCGGCGTAGGGCGAATCGTTGACGCTGAAGGTCATCGCCAGCGTCGGCGGGTCGATCGGCTGGGCGTGGAGCGGCTCGGTCACGCCCGGGTCGGCGATGGTGTCGGCGACGGTCGCCTTGGTCAGCCCGGCGATGGCGATGATCGCGCCGGCCGACGCCTCCTCGACCGGCACGCGCTCCAATCCCTGGAAGGCGAAGATCTTCGCCGCGCGTCCGTCCTCGGCGACGGTGCCGTCGGGGTTCAAGGCGCGGATCGGCATATTGAGCTTCAGCGTCCCCGACAGGATGCGCCCGGTCAGGATGCGCCCGACGAAGTTGTCGCGATCGAGCAGCGACACGAGCAGCTTGAACGGCCCGTCGGCGTCGGCGGCAGGGGCCGGCACGTGGCTGACGACCGTCTCGAACAGCGGCGTCAGGTCGCCCGAGCGCACCGAGCTGTCGCGCCCGACGTAGCCGTTGCGGCCGCTGGCGAACAGGACGGGGAAGTCGAGTTGCTCGTCGCTTGCTTCTAGCGTTACGAACAGGTCGAAGACCTCGTCGAGCACCTCCTGCGGGCGCGCATCGGGGCGGTCGATCTTGTTGACGACGACGATCGGGCGCAGGCCGAGCGCGAGCGCCTTGCCGGTGACGAACTTGGTCTGCGGCATCGGCCCCTCGGCCGCGTCGACGAGCAGGATGACGCCATCGACCATCGACAGGATGCGCTCGACCTCGCCGCCGAAGTCGGCGTGGCCGGGCGTGTCGACGATGTTGATGTGCGTCGTCTCGCCCGACGCCGGATCGGCCCAGTCGACGCTGGTGCACTTGGCGAGGATGGTGATGCCGCGCTCTTTTTCGAGGTCGTTCGAATCCATCGCCCGCTCGGCGACGCGCTGGTTGTCGCGGAACGTCCCCGACTGGCGGAACATCTGGTCGACGAGCGTCGTCTTGCCATGGTCGACGTGCGCGATGATCGCGACATTGCGCAAGCGCATGGGCGGCGGTCCTGATTGGGCGGGGAAGCGTGCGCGCCCATAGCCCAACTGCTGCGGCGCAACAAGGCATCGGATCGGCTGCGCCGTGCGGAACGTGAAGCGCGGCCAACGACATTGACTTGTCGGCACTGAGCGGCGACGTTGCCGCCGCAACTGGACCGAGGAACAGGGTGGAAAGCGAAGCCATCGCCGGCGACGGAGGTTCGGCGGAGCCGCGCTCGGTCGGGGCCGTCCTTGCTGCGGCACGGCAGGCGCGCGGGCTCGACCTCGCCGACGTCGCGCGCGAGACGCGGGTGCCGGTGCGCCACCTCGCCGCGATCGAGGCCGACGAACACGCCGGGCTGCCGGCGCTCCCGTACGCGATCGGCTTCGTCAAGGCGTTCGCCCGCGTCGTCGGCGTCGATCCCGACGTGGCCGGCGCGCGTTTCCGCGCCGAAACCGACAAGCCGGCGCACGTTCCGGTCGCGCCTGCGATGGCTCCGGTCGACGAGCGCCGCCTGCCGCCGCGCGGGCTGGTCGTCGCCAGCCTCGCCGCGCTGATCGCCGTCATCGCCGGCGTCGTCGCGTGGAGCGCGGGCGCGTTCGATCCCAGGCCAACGCAGGTCGCCGCGACGCAAGCGGCGGTGGCGACGCCGAAGCCCGCGAACGCCGCTCCGGCGGTGCCCGTCGCGACCGACGCCGCCGTGACCACGCCGGCTGGCGGCACCGCGTCGGTCACCGCGGCTGCCGACGGCACGCCGGCCGCAGGCACGGCGACGCCGACGACGACTGCCGCACCGCCGCCGGCCGGGACGCTCGCGGCCTCTGCTGCCAGCGCGGTCGCCGCTCCTCCCGGCATCGCAGCCGCCGCACCCGCGACCACTCCCGCAGCGGTGCCGGCGACCGCCGCCGCGACGACAGCGAGTGGCCCTGTCGTCGTCACCGCGCGCGACGACGCCTGGGTCCGCATCACCGTGTTCGATCCGGCCGCGCACAAGATCGTCACCGTCAAGACCGGCGTGCTGGCCAAGGGCGAGCGGTTCGTGCCGCCGGCGACGCCGGGGCTGCGCCTGTGGACCGGCCGCGCCGGCGCGCTCGCCATCACCGTCGACGGCCGCGCCGTGCCGGCGCTCGGTGGCCCGGTCGAGACGGTCAGGAACGTCAGCCTCGACCCCGCCGACCTCCGCGCGCGCCTCGCCGCCGCGCCGGCCGTCGGCCGCGCAGGACCGCCCGTCGGATGAAGACCCTGATCGCCGCCGTTTTGCTCGCCGCCGCGGGCCCCCTCGCCGCGGCCGAGCCCCCCCCGCTCGACAAGCGCGTGACGACGCTCGAGACGCAGATGAAGGCCGTCCAGCGCAAGGTCTTTCCCGGCGGCGACCCGCGCTACTTCCAGCCCGAGATCACCGACGCCCCGGCCGCCGCGCCGGTCGAGGGGACGCCGGCGACCTCCGCGCTGGCCGACCTGACGGCGCGGGTCGATGCGCTCGAGCGGCAGCAGCGGAACCTGACCGGGGCCGTCGAGGAGGCGCAGAACAAGCTGCGGCAGCTCGACGAGGCCTTCACCAAGTACCGCGGCGACACCGATTTCCGCCTGAACGCGATCGAGCACCCGGCCCCCGCGGCTCCCGCAGCCGCCGCGGCACCCGCGGCCGACGACCCCGCCGCCGACGCCGCGCCGCCCGCGCGAGCCGACCGGCCG
>JAFARM010000048.1 GCA_019245455.1 Sphingomonadaceae bacterium
TGCCGGTGCGCGCCGACTTCTCGATGCCGCCGATGCGATGGGTGAGGCCCGGCGTGCCCGGCTTGATCCAGATGCGCGCGAGGCTTTCGGGGTCGCGCGCATAGGGGTTGACGTGGCCGTCTGCCGGCATGTCGGTGTGGAACGTCACCGGGAACGGCGCGAAGCTCGCCATCTCGGGCACGCGCCACGGCTCGGCGGCGTTGGCGATGTAGCCGTCGGTCAGGACCATCACCGGTGTCATGAACTGGACGGCGAGGCGGCACGCCTCGATGGCCACCTCGAAGCAGTCCGACGGCGAGCGGCTGGCGAGCACCACCAGCGGCGCGTCGCCGTTGCGCCCGTATACCGCCTGATAGAGGTCGCTCTGCTCGGTCTTCGTCGGCAGGCCCGTCGACGGTCCGCCGCGCTGCGAGTTGACGATGACCAGCGGCAGCTCGGTGATGATCGCTAGCCCCAGCGCCTCGCCCTTGAGCGCGATGCCCGGCCCGCTCGACGAGGTGACGCCCAGCGCGCCGGCATAGCTCGCGCCGATCGCCGAGCAGATCGCGGCGATCTCGTCCTCGGCCTGGAAGGTGGTGACGCCATATTCCTTCAACCGGGCCAGGCTGTGCAGGATCGGCGACGCCGGCGTGATCGGGTAGGAGCCGAAGAACATCGGCAGGCCGGCCAGCTTCGCGCCGGCGACGAGGCCGAGCGCCATCGACTCGCCGCCGGTGACGGTGCGGTAGAAGCCGGGCGCGGACTCGGCCGCGTCGACGGCGAACTGCTTGAGCGGCCCGTCGAGCTCCGCCGTCTCGCCATAGGCATGGCCGGCATTGAGCGCGGCGGCGTTGGCCTCGGCCAGCACCGGGTTCTTCGAGAACTTGGTCTTCAGCCAGTCGATCAGCGGCGCGCGGCTGCGGTCGAACATCCACAGCGCGAGGCCCAGCGTCCACATGTTCTTGCAGCGGAGCGCTTCCTTGTTGCCCAACCCAAACGACCGCACCGCCTCCAGCGTCTGGCGGCTGATGTCGAAGGCCATCACCTGCCAGCGGTTGAGGCTGCCGTCCTCGAGCGGGTTGCTGTCATAACCCGCCTTGGCGAGGTTGCGCTGGGTGAACTCGCCGCTGTCGATGATGACCAGCCCGCCGGGGCGCAGCTCGCCCACGTTCACCTTGAGCGCCGCCGGGTTCATCGCCACCAGCACGTCGGGCTCGTCGCCGGCGGTCTCGATGCCGCCGGCGCCGAAGTTGATCTGGAACGCGCTGACGCCGAAGGTCGTCCCCTGCGGCGCGCGGATCTCGGCGGGGAAGTCGGGGAAGGTGGCGAAATCTTCGCCGGCCAGCGCGGTCGACAGGGTGAACTGACCGCCCGTCAGCTGCATCCCATCGCCGCTGTCGCCGGCGAAGCGGACGACCATCGTCTCGGCATGGGCTTTTTCGGGCGCGGGAACGGGGTCGTCGAACGAGAGCGCGGTCGCCATCAAGCTTTTCCGGATGTTCCGATTGCGCGCGGTCCTACTCCCGCGCGATCAGGCGGGCCAAGAAGTTTTTCTGTAACAGTCGGCAAGCGTCAGGATCGAGCGCGCGTGCCGCGCCGCCACCGCCGCGCGGTCGGCCCCATAGCCACCGCCGAGCGTCGAGGCGAGCGGCAGCCGCCTCGCGATGCACGCGTGCGCGACGAAGCGGTCGCGCGCGGCCAGCCCGTCGTCGCTCAGCGCCAGCCGGCCGAGGCGGTCGTCGGCGTGCGGGTCGACGCCGGCCTGAAAGAGCACGAGGTCGGGCCGCACGGCGTCGAGGAAGCGCGGCAGCTCGTCGGCCAGCACCGCGAGGTAAGCGTCGTCGCCCATGCCGTCGGGCAGCTCGACGTCGCGCGTCGACTGCGCCTTCCTGACCGGGAAGTTCTTCGCGGCGTGCATGGAGAAGGTGGCCACCCGCGGTTCGCGCGCGAAGATGGTGGCCGTGCCGTCCCCCTGGTGGACGTCGAGGTCGATCACCGCGACGCGGCCGACGCGCCGCGCGTCGAGCAGGCGGCGCACGGCGACGGCGATGTCGTTGAACACGCAATAGCCCGCCCCGGCGTCGGGCAGGGCGTGGTGGCTGCCGCCGGCGGTGTTGGCGGCGAACCCCGTCGCCAGCGCGATTTCCGCCGCCAGCCACGTCCCGCCGATCACCCGCCGCGACCGGCGCACGACCGCCGGCGTCACCGGAAAGCCGATCCGTCGCTGCTGCTCGCGCGTCAGCGACCCGTCGAATACCGCCGCGACATAAGCGGGATCGTGGACGCGCTCGATCCAGTTGCGCGGCGCGGCATCGGGCGTGCGCCGGTCGAACGCCATCCCCGACGCATCGAGCGCGGCCATGACCAGCCCGTACTTGTCCATCGGGAAGCTATGCCCTGGCGGCAGGACGGCGACATACTCGGGGTGATGGACGAGGGCGGGGAGCGGCGGGGCGGCGGCGGGCGGCGGCGTCACCTGCGGCAGACTAGCGAGTGGGCGTCGCGTCGCAACCGCGCGCTCAATAGCCGAAGCGCAGCTCGCGGATGCGGTCGCGGTAGACCTCCGCGATGCACGCCGGGCTGGTGCAGCGCCCGCGCCGGTTGAGGAACTCGACCTCGCCGTCGCGCAGCTCGCGGGCATAGGGTGACCGGGCGGCGACGGCGGCGTAACGCGCGGCGAGGTCGCGGTCGAGCGCGGCCAGCCGCGGGTCGCTGCAGATCATCCGCGTCACCGTGGCGTGCGCCCGCCGGCAGTTGAAGCTGGTCCGAACCTCGCCCCCGACGCCATCGGCGCGCGGACGGCGGAAGCCGGCTGCCTCTGCCCCGGCGGGCCGGGGGGCGTGGGCCCGCCGCTCGGCCCGGCGCGA
>JAFARM010000290.1 GCA_019245455.1 Sphingomonadaceae bacterium
CCGCGTCTCCGACCGACGCGGGCCATTGTCGAACGGCAGAGCGGGTCCTATTTCGCAACGCGTCGTTGCAGGAGCCGCCGATGATCGACCTTTACACCGCGCCGACGCCGAACGGCCACAAGGTCTCGATCACGCTCGAAGAGCTCGGCCTGCCCTACAATGTCCATGAGATCGACCTGTCCTCGGGCGCCCAGAAGGAGCCCTGGTTCACCGCGATCAACCCGAACGGCCGCATTCCCGCCATCGTCGACCGCGCCAACGGCGACTTTCCCGTCTTCGAGAGCGGCGCGGTCATGCTCTACCTCGCCGAGCGCGCGGGTCGGCTGATCCCGGCCGACGAGAAGGGCCGCAGCCGCGTCGTCCAGTGGCTGATGTTCCAGATGGGCGGGCTCGGCCCGATGATGGGCCAGGCGAACGTCTTCACCCGCTACTTCCCGGAGCAGATCCAGCCGGCGATCGATCGCTACCGGCGCGAGAGCCGGCGGCTGCTCGAAGTCCTCGACGGCCATCTCGCGCGGCACGAATATCTCGCCGGCGACTATTCGATCGCCGACATCGCCAATTTCTGCTGGGCCCGGATTTATGAATGGCCCGGCGTCGACATCTCCGGCCTCGACCATCTCGCCCGCTGGCTGGCCGCGATCGCCGACCGCCCCGCGGTCCAGCGCGGTCTCGAGAAACCGCCGCGCAAGGAGGATCCGGACCGGATCGAAAAGGCGCGGGCCATGCTCGCCTGAACAGGAGCCGCCGCATGAACGAAGTCAGCCGCATCGCCGCCCAGCCCGATTATTCCGAAGCCGCGCGCAAGGCGCTCGCGCGCGAGCCGGCCTTGTTCATCGACGGCGAATGGGTGCGCTCCAGCCACGACAAGACGATCGCCGTCTTCGATCCGTCCACCGGCAAGCAGATCGCGTCGGTCGTCGACGCCTCCGACGCGGACGTCGACCGCGCCGTCGCCGCCGCCCGGCGGGCGTTCGACGACGGCCGCTGGTCGGGGCTGCCGCCCTACCGGCGCCAGCGGCTGATCGAGGCGCTCGCCGACCTCATCGAGGCGAACATCGCCGACCTCGCCGAGCTCGAATCGATCGACAACGGCAAGCCGCGCGCGATGTCGCAGGGGGTCGATCTGCCCGGCGCCGTCGCGACCTTGCGCTACATGGCCGGGTGGGCGACGAAGCTCGGCGGCGAGCATGTCGAACCCAATTCCGTCCCCGTCGGCAGCATCCACGCCTATGTCCGCCGCGAGCCGATCGGCGTCGCCGCGCAGATCGTGCCGTGGAACTTCCCGCTGATGATGGCGGTGCAGAAGATCGCGCCGGCGCTCGCCGCCGGCTGCACCCTGGTGCTGAAACCCGCCGAGCAGACGCCGCTCACCGCGCTGAGGCTCGCCGACCTGGTGGCGGAAGCGGGGATCCCGGCCGGCGTCGTCAACATCGTCACCGGCATGGGCGAGACGGCCGGCGACCGGCTGGTCCGCCACCCGGACGTGGACAAGATCGCCTTCACCGGCTCGACCGAGGTCGGCAAGATCATCAACCGTGCCGCGACCGATACGCTGAAGCGGGTGACGCTCGAGCTCGGCGGCAAGTCGCCCGTCATCGTCCTGCCCGACGTCGACGTCCAGCGCACCGCGCGCGGCGCCGCGGCGTCGATCTTCTTCAATTCCGGCCAGGTCTGCATCGCCGGCTCGCGCCTGTTCGCGCACAAGGACGTGTTCGACAGCCTGATGGAGGCGGTCGCGACCAACGCCGCCGGATGGAAGGTCGGCCCGAGCCTCGCGCCCGACACGAAGATGGGGCCGCTCGTCTCGACCGAGCAGCACGAACGCGTGCTCTCCTACATCGAGCAGGGCCGCAGGGCCGGCGCCACCATCCTCCACGGCGGCGATACGCCCGGTGGAGACGGTTATTTCGTCAACCCCACCATCCTCGTCGACGTGAAGCCTCAGATGTCGGTGGTGCAGGAGGAGATTTTCGGCCCGGTCCTCGTCGCCCAGCGCTACGAGGATCTGGACGAGGTGGCGAAGGCGGCGAACGACACGCCCTACGGTCTCGCTGCCAGCATCTGGACCCGCGACGT
>JAFARM010000315.1 GCA_019245455.1 Sphingomonadaceae bacterium
AGGCGCTGACCGCGTCGGCCGGCGAGGTGCGGGAGGCGGGTGCCGCTGCCGACGGCGCCGCGTCGAGGCTGGCGTCGGCGCTTCCCGACCTGCAGCGGGTCGAGGCGCTGATCGGCGACATGGGCGGGCGGCTGGCGGGCGAGACCACTCGACAGCTCGAGGTGATCGATTCGCTGCTCGCCTCGGTTCAGGTCCGCGGCGACGAGGTCGCGGCGCAGGCCGACACCAGCATCGTCAGCATGAACAAGCAGTTGGCCGAGATCGACGAAGCCTCGCGCGCGACGACCAGCCGCATCGCCAAGCGCGCCTATGCCCTCGACGCGGCAGTCGACGGCGCGACCGCGCGTGCCGGCGGCTTGCTCGACAGCATGGCGCAGCGCATCGGCGAGGCGATGACCGCGCTCGAGGCGCAGCTCGGCACGGCACGCGGCGAGCTTGAGGCGCTGGGGGCCGAGGGCGCGGCGGCGATCGGCGCTCGCCTCGATCAGCTCCGCGTGGCCGCCGAAGGGTTGGGCGAGTTGTTCGCCGCGCGCGACGCGGAGAGCGCCCGGTTGCGGCGTGCGGTCGACGATCACCTCGACGCGCTGCCGCGGCGCTTCGATGCCGCGCACGAGGCGGCCGGCGCCAGCGTCGCCGCGCTCGGCGAGCAGGTGACGGCGCTGCACGGCCGGGTCGAGGCGCTCCACGAACCGCTGGCGGCATCGGGGGCAACCCTCGTCACGCTCGACGGCCGCATGGCTGGCCTGCAGCAAGTCGCCGATCGCTTCGCGGCGACGCTTGCCGGCGGCCTGCCCGGCGCGACGGCTGACCTCGGTCGCCTCGAAGCGGCGGCGGCACAGCTCGACGCACGGATCGCCGAAGTCCGCGCTGGCGTCGCGGCCGGCGAGGGCGAGGCCAGCGCGGTGGCGACGCTGATCGCCGACCTGCGCCGCGAGGTGGCGACGCTCGGCGATGCAGACTTGCGCCTCGTCGACGACCGGATGAACGCGACGGCGGCGGTGATGCACGACATCGGCCGTCAGATCGCCGCCTACGGGGTGCTGAGCGGCGAAACCAAGGCGCAGATCGAGGCGCATCTCGCCGCCGTCGGCCGGCAGCTCCGCACCGTGCAAAGCGACGGCGAAGCGCACCTCGCCGCGCTGTCCGGCCAGATCGAGGCGGCGCACGCGGCGATCGACGCCCTGCTGACGCCGCTTGCCGGCGTCCAGCGCCAGCTCGGCGATGCCGAGGCGCAGGTCGGCCACGTCGGTGAGGGTGCCGCTGCGCTCCACGGCGCGCTGCAGAGCCAGCTGGCGGCGACGCGCGATGCCTTCGCCGGGATGCGGACGCAGGCGACCGCGTTGCTCGACGAGGGCTCCGCGCTGCGCGACGAGACGGCCGCCGGCGACGCCGCGATCGCCGCCGTCGCCGCGCGCTTCGCGAACGAGCGCGCCGCCTTCGCCGAGGCGGCGGCGACGCTCGGGGGCGCGTTCGACCGGATGCGCGGCGTGCTCGACGCGCTCGACAGCGATACTACGCGCGTGACGACCGAGACGGCGGCAGCACTCGGCGCCGCGTTCGAGCGGGCGCGCCACCTCGCCGAAGCGAACGCCGCGGCGTTGCGCGACCTGCTCGATCGGATCGTCGCCGAAACCGGACGTACGCTCGACGAACGCGGATCGGCATTGGCGGCGAGCGCGTTCGGCGACCCGATCCGCCTCGAACTCGCGGCCATCGGCGATGCCGCGACCCGCGCGGGCGACGCCGCCGAGGCGGCAGCCCGGCGCGTCGCCGGTCAGGCGAGGGCGCTCCACGTCACGGTCGGCGAGGTCGACGCCAAGGTCGCCGAGATCGAGACGCGCCTGGACGTTCGTGCCCGCGATACGCTGTCGGCGCGATCGTCGCGGCTGATCGAGATGCTCAACAGCGCCGCCGTCGACATCGCCCGCCTGCTCGATGTCGATGTCGGCGAGAAGGCGTGGACGCGCTACCTGAAGGGTGACCGCAGCCTGTTCGCGCGCCGCACCGTGCGCGCGATCGATCCCGAAACGACGTCGAAGATCGCCCGCCACTTCGCCCACGACGCCGCGTTCCACGACGAGGCATCGCACTATCTCGACCAGTTCGAGCGGCTGTCGCGGCGGCTGTCGTCGGACCCCGACGGCGACGCGCTGCTGGCGACGGTCGTCTCGTCCGACATCGGTAAGCTTTACGTCGCGCTCGCCCGCGCCACGGGGCGCTGGGCTCCGGCCGCCTGAGGATCAGCGCGCGAGCGGGCCGCCGCCGGTCGCCGCAAGCCACCACAAGGTGCCGATCGCGATGGCCACGGCGTAGGGCAGGGCGGTCGCCTGCACCGCCGCGCCGCCGCGACTCCGCACGCGGCGACCGACCGCATAGACCAGCGCCAGCACGCCGCCGCTGACCGATACGGCGACGAACATCAGCGGCAGCTGCATCAGGCCGGTCCAGCCGGCGATCGCGCTCATCAGCTTGACGTCGCCGCCACCGAGCCAGCCGCGGCTGAACGCGAGCAGGCCGAAGGCGAACATCACCGCCACCGCACCCGCGTGCGACGCCCAGCCGAACCCCGGAGTCAGCACGCCGAAGACCGCCGCGAGCACGACGACCGCGATCGAGACGGCGTCGGGGATCTCGTAGCGGACGGCATCGATCGCGCCGGCGGCGACGACGAGGAACAGGGCAGTGACGGCGGCGATCTCGGCGACGATCTCGGCCATCTAACGGGTCGCGGCACCGGCGTCGGCGGGCGCGTGCGTCAGCTGCTTGAGGTAGACGAGGTTGTCCCACGCAGTCTTGTCGAACTGCGGGCTGAGGTGCATGGCGCGGGTGAAGAAGGTCTCGGCGGTGCTGTAGTCGCCGCGGCTCATCGCCGCGAAGCCAACGGTGTTGAGGTCGGCGACCAGCGTCGCCTTGGTCGATCCGGCGAACGCGGTCTTATAGTCGCCCTGCAGCGCGCGCGCGAGGCGCAGGTTGTTCGCCGCCACCGCGAGCTTGGGGTCGATCGCCAGCGCCGCGGCCGAGTCCGCCACGGAGTCGGCAAAGTTCCCGCGCAGCAGTCGCGAATAGCCGCGGTTGGCAAGCGCCGCGGCCGAACGGGAGTCGAGCGCCAGCGCCCGGCCGTAGGCGAGGTCCGCCGCCGTCCAGTCGCGCAGCCGGTCGGCGGCGACGCCTCGCGCGACCCACGCGCGGACGAGCGTCGGATCGGCAACGACCGCGCCGTCGAGCGCGGTGGCGGCGGCCGTCTCGTGGCCGAGGCTGAGCTGGGCGAGGCCGATGCCGAGCTGGACGCGTGCGCTCCGCTCGCCGCGATCGGCAAGGGCGGTATAGCCGGCAAGGGCTGCCTCGGCGTGGCCCGCGGCAAGCGCCTGGTCGGCGCGGGCGAGGCCGATCTCGGCCGGCGTCAGCGTCGCCGCGCTGCGCTCGATCAGCGCGCCGGCGGCATCGAGGTCGCCGGCGGCGATCAGCGCGTCGATCTGGGCCGGGACCGGCAGGGGGGCCGGCACCGGCGGCGGCGGCGGCGCGGCCAAGCCGGG
This sequence comes from Sphingomonadaceae bacterium, assembly GCA_019245455.1. Taxonomy (GTDB): domain Bacteria; phylum Pseudomonadota; class Alphaproteobacteria; order Sphingomonadales; family Sphingomonadaceae; genus Polymorphobacter_B. The sequence goes on from JAFARM010000315.1 coordinate 3,534, forward strand.
GGCGGCCGCCATGATTGCGAGCAGCAGCGCGATCCGTCTCATGCCCTGAACCTTTCGGCGATGCGCGGTGCGGCCGCGTGTGCCTCGCGCTCGGCGACGGCGCGACTGCGGACACGCGCGGCGAAGGCGTTGAGCTCGTCGTCGTCGCTGTCGAAGGCGATCGTCGCGCGCGGCTGCGGGCCGCTGCTCGCGGCGATCGCCGCCGGGGCCGCCGACGATCGCAGCCGCCGCGCCGGCGTGGCGTCGCGGGCTGCGGTGAGGACGAAGCTCGACGCGGAGGGGGTGGCCTCGGCCGCGCGGCGGGCCGGCACCGGCGTCGGCGCTGCCGCTGGCGGTGACGTCGGCGCGGCGGTCTCGGCCGGGGCGGACAGGGCGAGCTCGACCGGTGCCGCGACCGGCGCGTTGGCTGCGGCGAGGACCATTGCCGCAGCGGCGTCGACTGCCTCGTCGCGTCGGACTTCGGCGACCAGGGCGGCGTCGTCCTGCGCGGTCCAGGCGTCGGCGACGGCGACCGTATCGGCGGCGTCGCCCAGTGCGGCGGCTGCGGCGGGCGGCGGCGCGAAGGTCAGCCGCTGCTCGCCATCATTGGTGACTTCGATGCGCGCGACCGCGGCCGGCGCTTCGCTGCGCGCGTCGCTGCGGACTTCGACGACAAGGCGCGCCAGCGTCGCGCGCGCGGCGGCGGCGGCGCCCGCGTCGTCCGACGCGGCTGCCGCGCGCAGCGGTCCGACGGCGCCGGCCAAATCGCCGCTCAGATAGAGCGAATAGCCGAGGTTGTTGTTGAGCGCCGCCGAGCCGGGTGCCCGCGCCAGCCCGGCCCGATAGAAGCGTTGCGCCAGGTCGCCGCGGCCCAGCCGGTCGTAAGCGACGCCGATGCCGTTCATTGCGTCGACCGAATCGGGAGCAACGCTCAGTGCCTCGCGGAACGCGGCGAGGGCCCCGGTGGCGTCGTCGGCGGCGAGCAGGCGCTTGCCGCGCGCATAGGCGTCTTCGTCAGCTTGCGGGTCGGCCGCCCCGATCAGGCGCACCTGATCGAGCGCGTTCGTCGGGCGCGGGTGCGCCGCGACGCCTTCGGCAAGGACGAAGGCGACGAGCGCGCCGGTGCAGGCGCTACTTCTGCGAATCATGCATATGCGCCATGGTGTTGCGGACGGTGAGGCCCGCCGGCAGCATCAGCACCGCGACCATCGTCGGCAGCAGGAACACGACCAGCGGCACCGACAGCAGCACCGGCAGCCGCGCCGCCTTTTCCTCGGCGCGCATCCGCCGCGCCTCGCGCATTTCGCTGGCGTAGACCCTGAGGGCCTGCGACACGCTCGATCCGAGCTTGGCCGATTGGTTGAGCAGGGTGACGAAGGCGACCAGCTCGGCCAGACCGGTGCGCCGGGCGAGGTTGCGCAGCGCCACCTCGCGCGTGCGGCCGGCGCGCAGTTCGAGGCTGACCATCGCCAGCAGCTCGGCGAGTAACGGGTGCGACACGGTGATCTCGGCACCGACGCGGGCGAAGCTGGCGTCGATGCCGAGCCCGGCGTCGACGCACACGAGCATCAGGTCGAGCGCGTCGGGAAAGCCGTTCAGGATCTCTTTCTTCCGCTCGCCTGCCTTGGAGCTGACGACGAAGTTGGGCAGGTACATCCCGATCGTCGCGGCGGCGGCGATCACCATGTACAGCTTGGCGGGCGACGGCAGGCCGACGATCAGCAGGAAGAGATAGGCGAGGAGCGGCAGGCCGATCACCAGCCCCATCTTGATCAGCACGAACGCTCGCACCGCGAAGGGCTGGGTGTAGCCGGCAAGCATCAGGCGTTCGGCGAGCGCCTCGCCTTCGGTATCCCGGAGACTGAGCCCACGCGCCTCGACGGCGGCGACAAGGCGGGCCCAGGGCGATTGCGAGAAGTCGTTGACGAGCGACGGGGCGCTCCCCGTCTGCGGTCCCTCGGCAGCGGTCGTCAGCCGCCGCTTGAGCTCGGCGGGTGTCGTCGACGCCGGACGCAGCGCCATGAACAGCATCGCCGCGGCGACCAGGACGATCACGAAGAGGAGGACGACCATCATCGCTAAACTTTGATCTTGATCATTTTCTTGAGCATGATGATGCCCATCGCATACCACACGCCGATGCCCATCACCGCCGGCATGAAGATCGGATCATCGATGACGCTGAGGTAGAACTCGGGCTGCGTCGCGAAGACGAAGCAGAACGTGCCGATCGGCAGGAAGGTAAGGAGCGTTCCGGTCATCTTGCCTTCGCTGGCGAGCGCGCGGACCTTCAGCGCCATGCTCGCGCGCTCGCGGATGACGCGCGACAGTCCGTCGAGGATGTCGGCGAGGCTGCCGCCGGTTTCCGCCTGGATCGCGACCGAGACGACGAACATCTGGATGTCCTGCGTCCGCACGCGGGCGGCGAGATTGGCGAGCGCGCCGCGCAGGTCATAGCCATAGTGCATCTCGGCGACGACGATGCCGAACTCCGACCCGATCGGATCGGGAACCTCGGCGACGAGAAGCTCGAGCGCGCTCGTCACCGGGTGACCGGCGCGCAACCCGCGGACGAAGATGTCGAGGCTGATCGGGAACTGTTCCTCGAACTTCGCCATGCGCTTGTCGGCCTTGCGGGCGATGACCATCAGCGGCGCGACGATGCCGAGCACGACGGCGAAGATGACCAGCAGCATATAGCCGGCGAGCCCGTGGATCAGCCCGGCGATACCGCCGATCAGCGGAAACACAATGCCGATCGTCAGGGTCGCCCCCAGCATCATCACCACGAGCCGTTCGACCGGCATCTTGATCCCAGCCTGGGTCAGGCGGACCTCGAGATACTCGACGACGCGCGGCGGCGCGAACAGCGACCGCGCGCCAACCGGATCGCGGCGCAGCGCCGACAGGACTTCCTCGTTCGTGGCACCCGAAGCGATCAGCTTCATGCGGTCGTTGACGCGCTTGGCGGCCTGGTCGCGCTCGGCGACGAAAGTGAAGACGCCCTGCGCGAGCAGCATCGTCGCGACGAACACGACGGTGTAGAAGATCAGCTGCGGGTCGAGATAATTCACGCCGCCCCCTCGATCCGGCGATAGGGATCGAAGATGCGCGGATCGAGGTCGATCCCGCGCGCGCTCAGCACTTCCATGAACTTGGGGCGGATACCGGTCGGCTTCATCTCGCCGATGACCATGCGGTTGGCGTCGATGCCGCGGCGTTCGAAGCGGAAGATTTCCTGCATCAGGACCGTGTCGCCTTCCATGCCGGTGACCTCGGCCAGGCTCGTCAGGCGACGGCGGCCGTCGCTCAGCCGCTCGAGCTGGAGGACGACGTGGATCGCCGAGGCGATCTGCTCGCGCGCCGACCGCGGGCTGATGTCGATGCCGCTCATGCCGATCATCTGCTCGACGCGGCTCAAGGCATCGCGCGCGGTGTTGGCGTGCACCGTCGTCATCGAGCCGTCGTGGCCGGTGTTCATCGCCTGGAGCATATCGAACGCCTCGCCCGAGCGGATTTCGCCCAGGATGACGCGGTCGGGACGCATCCGGAGCGCGTTCTTGACGAGGTCGCGCTGCGTGATCTCCCCGCGCCCTTCGACATTGGCCGGCCGGGTTTCCAGCCGCACGACGTGGCGCTGCTGCAGCTGCAGCTCGGCCGAATCCTCGATGGTGACGATGCGCTCGCTGCCGTCGATCGACGCCGACATGGCGTTGAGCATCGTCGTCTTGCCCGACCCCGTGCCGCCCGAAATCAGGACGTTGCGTCGCGCCTGCACGATCCCGCGCAGCACCATCGCCGCTTCCGGCGGCATCGAGCCGTAGGTGACGAGCTTGTCCATGTCGATCGGGGTCTTGGAGAACTTGCGGATCGACAGGATTGCGCCGTCGACCGCCAGCGGCGGCACGATGGCGTTGATGCGGCTGCCGTCGGGCAGGCGGGCGTCGACCATCGGCGAACTCTCGTCGATGCGGCGGCCCACGCCCGACACGATCTTCCCGATGATCCGCATCAGGTGGCGCTCGTCGGCGAAGCGCGTCCGCGTCTCCTCGATCTTGCCGCGGCGTTCGACGAACACGATCGACGCCGTGTTGACCATGATGTCGGTGACCGACGGATCCTTGAGCAGGGGTTCAAGCGGCCCGAGGCCGAGCAGTTCGTCGAGGATGTCCTCGACCAGCTGCTTGCGCTCGGCGAGGTTGAGCGCGTGGTTGACCTCCTTCAGCATCTCGACGACGAGGTCGCCGATCTCGCGGCCGACCTGCTCGCGCGTCATCGTCTCGAGCGCGGCGAGGTTGATCCGCTCGATCAGCTTCTGGTGAAGCTCGACCTTCATCTCGGTCAGTTTGTCGTTGCGGTCGGGCTCGACGACCTTCGGCCGCGTGTCGACGGCGGGGAGCGTCGGCGCGGCGGCGGGGGCGGCGGGTTCCGCCTGGCGGCGCGTCGACCAGATCACGCGGCGGCCTCGGCTTTAAGGGCGGGGACGAGCCCGGCAACGATCGCCTTCAGGTCCTTCTCGACGCGGCTGCGCGCCTTGATCGCGGCCAGCGGCTTGCCGCGATCGATCGCCGTGCTGACGGTCGGATAATCGTTGGCGACGGCAAAATCGATGCGGCGGCCGAGCAGCGTCTGCGTCTCGCTGAGGTCGATCGCGCCGAACATCGGATGGGTGACGCGGTTGACGACGACGCGCAGGCGGTCGGCAAAGCCGTTGGCGGCGATGATCTCGACCTGGCGGCGCGCCTGGTGGATGCCGGGAACGGTGAGCGCCGTCACCATCAGCGCCGCGTCGGCAACCTCGACGACGCGCATCGACCATGTCGTCCACGCGGTCGGCAGGTCGACGAGGACGATGTCGTACGCCTGGGTCGCCAGCGCCAGGATCTTGTCGACGATCTCCGGCGACACGGCGTCCAGGGGCAGGATGTCGGCCGGCGCGGCGATGACGCTCAACCCCGACGCGTGGAGCTGGGCGACGTTGCGCAGCAGGTCGACGTCGAGCCGCGCGCCGGCGTCGAGCAGGTCGGCGACGCCGAGCTGGGTGCCGAGATCGAGGTAGAGCGCGGCATTGCCGAACTGCAGGTCGAAATCGATCAGGCAGACCCGCGCTGACGCCGCCCACAGGATTCCCATCTGGACCGCCGTCGCCGTCGTGCCGCAGCCGCCGATCGCCCCGGTCACGGCGACGATCTTGCCCTTGGGCGGCAGCGGGCCGGCGGCGGGCCGCGGGGCACCCGGCGTCGGGGCGACGGCGCTGTCGAGTTCGTCGGGCGTGAAGTGGAGCGGCAGCACGTCGGCCGCGCCGCTGCGCAGGGCAAGCCGCGTTGCCGCGACCGTCAGGTTGCGGACGGCAGCAACGACCGGCACGCGTCCCGCCTGGCCGCGGACGAAGCGCGCGAAGTCGGCCAGGCTGGCGGCGTCCTCGGGATCGACCTCGACGATCACGGCCTCCGCCTGCCGCAGCGCCGGGGCGGCGGACGGGATGCCCGACAGGCCGCGGCTGTCGATCGTCAGCCGGTGCTTGCCCCAGCCGCCGGTGCCGAGCGCTGCGGTCGGGGTCGACGGCTCGACGATCAGCAGAACGCGCAGTCCATCGCTGCCGGGCAAGGGCTCGGGGCGCAGCGCCTGGACGTTTCCGGACACTATTGCGGGCCGCTCTCGATCAGCGGGATCGACACGGTCGGCTGGTCGCTGGAGCCGCCCTGGCCGCCGACGTCGGTATGGCCGTTGGTCTTGAGCAGCGGCTTCAGTTTACCCGTCTGGTACCGGATCGCCGCGTCGGCGGCGCGCTGGCCACTGGTGCCGGGCAGCGGCAGGCCGGTGTAGTCGGGGTGGTGATGGATAACCTGAGCGGCGATATCGGCGCGGACCGTACTGCCGAGATCGGGGTCGGGCCCGGCGTAAGCCGCGGCGGGAAGCAGCAGAACCGCGAGAAGGAGGAACCTGGTCATTTCAGCACGTGTCCAATGTCGGCGTCGATGCCGCCGGGTTTGACGTCGGCCGGCAGCTTGGGCGGCGGCCCGCGGCGCTCGCTCTTGCCGTTCAGCAGGATGTCGACGTCGCTCGGCTGGCGGACGCGCTCGGTGGGAAGGGCGATCTGGTCGGGACGAACCGGCCGGACGATATGCGGCGTGACGACGATTACCAGCTCGGTTTCGTTGCGGTTGAAGTAGGTCGAGCGGAACAGCGCGCCGATGATCGGGATCTTGCCCAGCAGCGGGATCGCCTTGACCGTGTCGTTGAAGTCCGACTGGATCAGCCCGGCCATGGCGAAGGCTTCGCCGTCGCGCAGCTCGAGCGCGGTCTTGGCACGGCGGACCTTCAGCCCCGGGATGGTTACGCCCGACAGCTGGATGCCCGCGGTCTGGTCGAGCGAGCTGACCTCGGGCGCGACCGACAGGTTGATCAGGCCGTCGCCGACGACGGTCGGCACGAACGCCAGGCTGACGCCGAACTGCTTGAATTCGATCGACAAGCGGCCGAAGGCGTCGACCCCGGTAGGGACCGGGAACTCGCCGCCGGCCAGGAAGCTCGCGCTCTCGCCCGACAGCGCGACGAGGTTCGGCTGGGCGAGCGTGTGGATCAGCCCCTGTTGTTCCAGCGCGTCGATTTCGAACGACACGCCCGAACCAAGCAGGCCAACCTTGATCGCATAGGGGTTGGCGGCGGGGTTGATCGCGGGGACCGAGGCCGAGCCGTTGGCGACGCCGTAGGGCACTGCCGTCGGCGGCACGCCCCCGAAGGCAGCGGTCGGGACACTCGCCGCTTGGCCGGCGGTGACCGGAATAGGGATGGGGCTGGCATTGAAGAAGTTGAAATTGTTGATGCCCAGCTGCTTGACGGTGCCACGCGTCATCTCGGCGAAGCGCACCTCGAGCAGGACCTGCTGCGGCTCGTCGACCGTCAGCAGGTTGGCGACCTTCTTCGGCGCATAGGTTTCGGCGACCGTCGCGGCGCGCTCGGCGGCGCCGGCGCTCGAGACGTGGCCGTCCAGCACCAGCGCGTCGTTCGATACCGTCACGCCGATGCGTTCGTGCGGCAGCAGGTCGGCGAGCTGCCGCTTCAGCCCCTCGGCATCCGGCCCGACGACGACGTCGATGACCGCGACCAAGGCCCCCTTGCGATCCAGGATGGTTAGATTGGTCGACCCGATCGCCTTGCCCTGGACGTAGATCGAGCTGACCGACGTCGGCATACAATCGGCGATGTCGTCGTTGCCGATAACCGCCTTGGCGAACGGCCGGTCGAGCCGCAGCGTCTGGCTCTTGTTCAGCGGGATGTTCATGACGACGCCGCTGCGGGCGTCGACGACGGCCGACGGGGTGCTCGCGGCGATGCCGGCGCGTGCGTCCGCCCCGCCGAGTTCCGTGACGATTCCCGTGACCAGCGCGGTCACGGTGACGAAGGTGCGGGCGCGTCGCCCCGTGATCAGGTGGCGGATGCGGGGGGTCATGGCGTGGGAACCGTATAATGGGTCGCCTCGCCGCCGCGGATGACCTCGATCGAGGGCTCGGCCGGTGCGGCGGCGTGGTGGACGGGCGCGCGGGCGCGGACCGGGACGATCGGGGCCGGCGCGCGGTGGATCGGGCCGTCGTGCAGGTCCTCGACGTGGAGCGAGGGGACGGCGCTGTGCATCGTGTCGGTCAGCGGGCGCAGCGCCAGCGCCAGCGTGCCGACGGTCTGGCCGAGCGTCAGCTTGGCGACCTGCGCCGGCGTCACCTCGAGCGTCGC
>JAFARM010000333.1 GCA_019245455.1 Sphingomonadaceae bacterium
AGGCCGGTCAGCAGCACCGTCTGCGGATCGACCATGCGGATATACCAGGTCCGCGTGACGAGGATGCCGCGATCGGTCGAGCGGATGAGGTCGGCGGTGGACTTCGTCCCGCCCGAAATCAGCAGGTTACCCGGCGAGGCGGTCGCGCGCTTGCCCTGCTTCTGCGCCCAGTAGCGCGAATATTCGAGATTTTCGACCTTGCCGCCGCGAACCCAATCGATCCGCTCGCGCGGGACATAGTCGTTGTCCCACGGATCGACCGCCGCCCGAGGGTCGAAAGCATCGCTCATGATATTGATCTGCGGCCCGAACACCTGCTCGCCGAGCCGATTGCCCCCGCCCTTTTTCGACAGGAAACTGCGCCCCTCGTCCGCCGACCGCGCGCTGAAATAGCCGATCATCGACGCGATCAGCCCGGCGGCGGCGACGGGTTCCAGGATCACCGTATATTTACCCGGCTCGATCGCTTTGGCGTCGACCGATCCGCCCGCCTTGCGCACCGCCGTCTGCACCTCGGACGCGGCGCTGAAGGCGGCGATGTCCTGGACGTTACGCCCGACCCAGCCCGAGCCGCGCCCGTCGTCGGTGCGGACGGTGCAGGTATAATCGACCTCGGTCCCGCGCGTGTAGCCGCTGTTCCCCCGACTGTTCGCGAAGGCGGAGAAGCTGGCGCTGTCCTCCAGAAACCCCGCCGCCGTCATCTTGTTGGCGCGGCAAGGCGCGATCGACGCCGTCGCCACCTCGGCGCGATAATCGGGCGTGATCGCCGCCGTGCCGGCGCTGAACCCACCGCTGGCCCGGTAATTCTGCGGGCCCAAGGCGGGCACGAACTCCGGATTCTCGGGCGCCAGCCGCGCCAGATCCTCGGCGCGCCGCACGACGCGCTCGAGCGAGGCATCGTCATATTGGTTGAGCGTCGCGACGCCCGACCGCTTGCCGAACGCGACCTGCACCGACAGGCTGGAATTGCTGACGATCCCGCTGGTCGAGACATTGTTGAGCGCGAACCGGACATTGCCCGTTGTACCGCCGCTCAGCTCGGCGGTGCATTCGTCGGCCTTGGACAGCTTGACGACCTTTTGGCAGATCGCCCGCGCCTGGTCTTCGGTGAACATGGTCATGCTATTCTCCTCGCGCGCGTCAGCTTGGGGATCAGCCCAGCGAGCGCGCGGTGTTGATGACGTTGATGCCGTTGAAGCGCGCCGTGACCGCGCCATGGCTGACCGCCGAGACCTGCGCCGGCTGGCCCTTGCCGTCGAAGAACGACCCGTTCAGCCGGTAATCACGCGCGTCGCACACGCCGGCGCAGGCGTTCCAGAACTCGGGCGTGCGGATCTGGTAGGCGACGTCCTCGATCTGCTGGCCGACCTTGCCGTTCTTGATCTCGAAAAACAATTGCCCGCCGAACTGCGCGTTGTAGCGCTGCTGGTCGATCGAGAAGGAGCCGTCGCCGATGATGTAGATGCCGTTCTCGACCTTCGAGATCATCTCGGCCGGCGTCATCCGGGCCTTGCCGGGCTCCAGCGAGACGTTGGGCATGCGCTGGAACTGGACGCTGGCCCAATTGTCGGCATAGCAGCAGCCGTCCGACGCCGGCTTGCCGAGCAGCTTGGCCTGGTCGCGGATCGCCTGCAGGTCGACGAGCTTGCCGTTACGGATCAGGTCCCAGCGCTTGGTCTTCACGCCTTCGTCGTCATAGCCGACCGCGCCGAGACTGCCGGGCTGGAGCTTGTCGGCGACGATGCTGACATGCTCGCTGCCATATTGGAACCGGTCCCTGACCTTGTCGAGCGACACGAAGCTGGTGCCCGCGTAATTCGCCTCATAGCCGAGCACGCGGTCGAGCTCGGTGGGGTGACCCACCGATTCGTGGATCGTCAGCCAGATATTGGTGGGGTCGAGCACCAGGTCGTACTTGCCGGGCTTGACCGACGGCGCGGTCAGCTTCGCCCGCGCCTGGCGCGCCGCCGCGGCGGCGTCCTCCTTCATGTCGTAGCTGTCGCCATAGACGATGACGCCGTTGGGCAGCGTGTGCTTGTCGCTGGCCTTGCCGTCGAGATATTCGAACCCCAGCCCGCGCGGCGCGGACAGGCCGGCGCGGCTGCGGAACTTGCCCGTCTTCTTGTCCACCGCGACCGCGGTCAGCGGCGCCCAGATGCGATGCACGTCCTGGTCGATGTACGACCCGTCGGTCGAGGCGAAATATTTCTGCTCGTTGACGAGAAACAGGATCGAGTTGATGAAGTCGGCCCCGGCCCCCTTGGCGGCGGCGTTGACGCCGAGCAGCAGGTCGGCCTTGTCCTTCACCGGCACGTCAAACGCGTTCTTGACGATCGGCGCGCGCCAGCTGACCTCGCCGACGCCAGGCGTCGGCGCGAGCTCGACGGGGCGGGTCTGCGCCTTGCTGTTGGCCTTAGCGATGGCGGCGGCCTGTCGCGCGGCGGCGGCGACCCCGTCAGGGGTCATGTCGTTGGTCGCGGCGAAGCCCCAGGCACCGTTGGCGATCACGCGGACGCCGACGCCGGTCGACTCGGTATTCACGACGTTTTCGACATGATCCTCGCGCGTCACGATGAACTGGCGCAGATATCTGCCGACGCGGACGTCGCAATAGCTCGCGCCCGCGCCGCGCGCGGCGGTCATTGCGGTGTCCGCCAGGCGCTTCTTCAGCGCGACGTCCATCGTCGATTGCAGCGCCTCGGCGGCGATGGCGCGACCGGGGAACGCCGCGATGAGGGCAGCGCCCAACCCGAGGCCGCTCGCGGCCAGAAACTCCCGTCTCAGCAAAATACCACCTCCCTGACGACCCACTCCGCTGCGGGAGCTTGACCGATCGTAGGCGAGAGGATCACCGAGCCGCCGGGTCCCGTCAAGCTGACGGGTGCGGATTATTCACTCAGATCAGCCGAGCGCGCGCGCCGCGATGATCGGGCCCCCCAC
>JAFARM010000044.1 GCA_019245455.1 Sphingomonadaceae bacterium
CGGACGGTCACGTCAACCCCTATGCGCGCGACCCCGAAAGCCTGGCGCGCATCTGGATCAAGCCGGGGACGCCGGGGCTAACGCACCGCATCGGCGGCATCGAGAAGTCGGCGCGCACCGGCAACATCAACTACGAGGCCGGCAACCACCAGACGATGACCGACATTCGCCGCGACAAGGTGGCGAACATCGCGAAGGTCCTGCCGCCGCAGACGGTCGACCAGGGGCCGTCGTCGGGCAGGCTGGCGCTGGTCGGCTGGGGCTCGACCTACGGCCCGATCAGGAAGGGCGTGCAGCGCGCGCGGGCGAAGGGCCGCGACGTCGCCCACATCCACCTGCGCCACATCTGGCCGCTGCCGGCGAACCTGGGCGAGCTGCTGCGCGGCTATGACAAGGTGCTCGTGCCCGAGATGAACACCGGCCAGCTGAAGACCGTCATCCGCGACCAGTTCCTGATCGACGCCCAACCCGTCGCCAAGGTCAGCGGCCAGCCGTTCAAGATCGCGGAGATCGAGGCGGCGATCGAGGGGGTGATGGGGTGAGTCTCAGTGCCAAGGGCAATCGCGGTTCGTGGTTTGCGGTCGTCGATGGCGAACGCCTCCCGTGCATCCACGAATATTGGCTGAGTAGCGATGGCCAGTATGAGGACCCCGGTTGTATGCCGGGAGCCGGGCGCTGGCCGAAGTTTATCGAAGCGATCGAAAGCAGTAGGCGTGTTATTGTAACGCGGAGCAGGAAGACGGATAGTCCAGATCGCAAGAGCGGGGTCTCACTGGCTCGGACAGCTTACCTGTTCGTCGCGGATGTCGAACAGGTCGAAGCTGATGAGCAGAGCCTGCGGTTCAAGCTGAGGGACCAATCGTAGTGCATCACAAGCGCGGACGTCCTCGCAATCGTCGGGCGGGCTGCAAGCTTTGCAAGGGTTGGAAGGTCAACGGCGTTCCAACTGAGCGGGTCGATGGTGAAAAGTTCAGCGACCATCGGCGGCGTTATGCGGGTGAGCAGGACATTCGGGAGGCTTCAACCAGCTAGCCGTCATGCTGGCGCAGGCCAGCATCCATGGCCGTGCGAGACCCATCGCTTTCAGCTGAGCTCAAACGTGGATGCTGGCCTGCGCCAGCATGACCCGCGACATAAGTTAGAATAGGACCGAACATGAACGCCATCACCACCCCCGCCGACTGGGCGACCGATCAGGAAGTCCGCTGGTGCCCGGGCTGCGGCGACTATGCCATCCTGAAGGCGGTGCAGCGGACGATGCCCGAGATCGGCACGCCGCCTGAGAAGACCGTCTTCGTCTCCGGCATCGGCTGCTCGTCGCGCTTCCCCTACTACATGGAGACCTACGGCTTCCACACCATCCACGGCCGCGCGCCGGCGATCGCGACCGGGGTCAAGCTCGCCAACCCCGAGCTCGACGTGTGGATCATCACCGGCGACGGCGACGGCCTCAGCATCGGCGGCAACCATATGCTCCACCTGCTGCGGCGGAACCTCGACTGCCAGGTGCTGCTGTTCAACAACGAGATCTACGGCCTGACCAAGGGGCAATACAGCCCGACCTCGCGCACCGGCACGCGGTCGCCGTCGACGCCGTTCGGCTCGGTCGACCGGCCGGCGAACCCGTGCAGCTTTGCGCTCGGCGCCGGCGCGCGCTTCATCGCGCGGACGATCGACACGGCGCAGAAGGCGATGCCGGAGATCCTGAAGCGCGCGCACGCGCACAAGGGGACGAGCTTCGTCGAGATCTTCCAGAACTGCATCGTCTACAACGACGGCGTGTTCGATGCCTTCACCGACAAGAAGGCGGCGGCCGACCACCAGCTTCACTGCGAGCACGGCAAGCCTTTGCTGTTCGCGAACGGCACCAAGGGGCTCGCGTTCGACGAGGCGACGATGACCGTGTCGGTCGTCGACATCCGTGAGGGCGACACGGCCAAGGTCATGGTCCACGACGAGACCAACCGGATCATGGCGCAGCTGCTGATCGATATGCCGTTCGGGCCGTTCCCGATGGCCTTGGGCGTGATCTGGTGCTCGCCCGCCGCGACCTTCGACGTCGCGGTCGTCGAGCAGAACGCGGCCGCCAGCGCCGGCAAGTCCGCCGACCTCGACGCGCTGCTCAGGAAGGGCCAGAGCTGGGAAATCGCCGCCAAGGACTTCCACGCCGTCTGACCCGCGGGGGATCGCCGCGCGGCGGCGCGTAGGGCGGGAGGGATGCAGCCCGTCGAACCCCAGGCGACGTTGATGGCGCGTGTGGCGGCCGGCGACGCGCGCGCCTTCACGTCGCTCGTCGGCGAACTCTACGCGCCCGCGCTGCGCGTCGCGCTGCGCGTCGTCGGCGACCGCGCCGAGGCCGAGGACGCGCTGCAGGGTGCCTTGACGCGGCTGTGGACCGAGGCGGCGCGCTTCGACGCCGGCAAGGGATCGGTCGGCGGCTGGTTCCGCCGCATCGTCGTCAACCAGTGCTTCGACCGCAAGCGGCGGCTGAAGGTCGTCGCGCCGATCGAGGCGGCGGCGACGGTGCCGAGCGACCTGCCCGACCCCTTCGAGGCCGCCGACGCTAACGCCCGCGCTCGGCGCGTCGACGCCGCCATGGCCCAGTTGAATCCGCGCCAGCGCGCCGCCATCACGCTGTTCCACGGCGAGGGGGCGAGCATGGCCGAGATCGCCGCGTCGCTCGACACCACGCCCAAGGCGGTCGAGGGATTATTGGCGCGCGCGCGTAGTGAACTCAGCCGCTTGCTCATCGACGAGCGGCCCGAAGCGAGAGACGGATGAGCCAGGATTTCTTCCACGAACGCGCCGCCGAGATCATCGCCGCCTATGGCGGTGACCCGGCGCGCTGGCCCGACGGCGAGCGGGCGACGGCGCTGGCGGTGATCGCCGCCAGCCCCGACCTGCGCGCGCAGCACGCGGCCGCGGTCGCGCTCGACGCCGATCTCGCTGCGTGGGCGCGGGTACCCGTCACCGGGGGCGACGCGGCCGCGGCGGCGGCGCGGGCGCTGCG
>JAFARM010000137.1 GCA_019245455.1 Sphingomonadaceae bacterium
GCCAAGCTCAACCCCAAGGACCGCACCATCGCCGAGCGGATCATGAAGGAGATCGTCGAGCGCCTCGGCTTCCTCGACAATGTCGGCCTCGACTACCTCAACCTCGACCGCAAGTCGGGCACCTTGAGCGGTGGCGAGTCGCAGCGCATCCGGCTGGCCTCCCAGATCGGCAGCGGCCTGTCGGGCGTGCTCTACGTCCTCGACGAGCCGTCGATCGGCCTTCACCAGCGCGACAACGACCGGCTGCTCGTCACCTTGAAGCGCCTGCGCGACCTCGGCAACACCGTGCTCGTCGTCGAGCACGACGAGGACGCGATCCGCGCCGCCGACTATGTCGTCGACATGGGTCCGGGCGCGGGCGTCCACGGCGGCGCGGTCGTCGCGCGCGGCAGCCTCCAGGACATCCTCGACACGCCCGGCAGCATCACCGGCGATTACCTGTCCGGCCGCCGCGCCGTCGCCGTGCCCCCTAAGCGCCGCAAGGGCAACGGCAAGAAGCTCACCGTCAAGAACGCCCGCTCCCACAACCTGCGCGGCGTCACCGCGTCGATCCCGCTCGGCACCTTCACCTGCATTACCGGCGTCAGCGGCTCCGGCAAGTCGACCTTCACCATCGACACGCTCTACGCCGCCGCCGCGCGCGAGCTGAACGGCGCGCGCCTCATCGCCGGCGCGCACGACAGCGTCGACGGCCTGCAGCACCTCGACAAGGTCATCGACATCGACCAGTCGCCCATCGGCCGCACCCCGCGCAGCAACCCCGCGACCTACACCGGCGCCTTCACCTGCATCCGCGACTGGTTCGCCGGCCTCCCCGAGGCGCAGGCGCGCGGCTACAAGCCCGGGCGCTTCAGCTTCAACGTCAAGGGCGGGCGGTGCGAGGCGTGCACCGGCGACGGCCTCATCAAGATCGAGATGCACTTCCTGCCCGACGTCTACGTCACCTGCGACGTCTGCCACGGGCAGCGCTACAACCGCGAGACGCTGGAGGTGAAGTTCAAGGGCAAGTCGATCGCCGACGTGCTGAACATGACGGTCGAGGACGGCGTCGAGTTCTTCAAGGCCGTCCCCCCGATCCGCGACCGGCTGGCGATGCTGCTGGAGGTCGGCCTCGGCTACGTCGCCATCGGCCAATCGGCGACGACCCTGAGCGGCGGCGAGGCGCAGCGCGTCAAGCTCGCCAAGGAACTCGCCCGCCGCGCCACCGGGCAGACGCTCTACATCCTCGACGAGCCGACGACGGGGTTGCACTTCGAGGACGTCCGCAAGCTGCTCGAGGTCCTCCACGCGCTGGTCGACCAGGGCAACACGGTGGTCGTCATCGAACACAATCTGGAGGTCATCAAGACCGCCGACTGGATCATCGACCTGGGCCCGGACGGGGGGGACAAGGGGGGCGAGGTGGTGGCGGTGGGGACGCCGGAGGTTGTGGCGGGGTGCGAGCGGAGTTGGACGGGGGGGTATTTGCGGGGGATGTTGCCTCTTAGGAGGTGAGATCGTCCTCCCCGCAAAGAGAGTTGCGGGGAACGCGGAAATCGCAACGATTGGGCTTGCGGGTTCGATACGCTAGCGGTATAGAAAGGCTCCACGAGGCGGCTTCCCGGCACTTCCTCGTGGAGCACAACGTCAACCAGGAGCTATACCATGATTGAGCATGTCAAACCTACCGCACGCATGCCTGCTGTTCAAGGCCAGTTTGGCCCTCGCTTGCTGACATACACAACGCAGCTGCCTGCGGGCGCGATCGAAACTATCATCGGACACGATCCTCGGTCGAAGCATTGGAAGAAGCTCAGCGGCGACCTTTCGTACATCTACGAGCACCTTCAGCGGCAGACCTCAAAGGGGCGGCTTGACAGCCTGATCCGCTACATTCGTTACCGGTTCATCGAGAGGCCAGTCATCATCGGTGCCTTCCCCGCGTTGGCTGTAGCTGTTCAAAACCCGACCGACTTCGAGAAGATCGAGGGGGAGAGCGGCATCGGCGTGCTTCACTTCGACCTCTCGCGCCGAAATAAGCGAGTGCTCGTTGATGGGCTTGGGCGGGCAAGTGCCGCTCTTGAACTTGTTGAGCTGGCGGAAGCGCCCGATCTGCTACCAGAAGCACGAGACTCGCTACAGAAACTCTTGAAGGAATTTACGCTGCCCACCGTCTTTTACGTTCCCGCACCAGGAACGCCTTCTCTTAGCCTCGAAGAGATGCAGCAGCTTTTTCACGACTTCAATTTCAGGGTGGCGAAAGTAAAGGAGAGCGTGGCAATCGCGCTCGACCACTCTGACCTGTACATCGGGCTTACGAACCGGATCGGGCAGAGTGATCTGCTGAGGATGTACGGCGGTATGGAACGCAAGGCTGCGTCGCTGGGCGCAAAATCATCGGCGATTGTCGTTCAGCAAACCCTGCTGAAGTTTGTCCGCGCTGCGACTGAAGGCGAGAGGTTTGCTGATGGTGCCAACAATCAGGAATCGTCGCGTCCGAACCTGAATGAGGAGACCTTTCCAGATTTCGAGGAGGCCATTCTCGACTTTCTTGAGGCATTCTCGTCGAGCATGGGCAACGAGCGCTTCAAGGATCGTGAGAGCATCCACCTGTCGGCACCCAGCTGGATGGCACTCGGGGTTATCTTCAATGATCTTTACGTAAAGCTTAAGGTCGGTGATCTGCGCGATCCAGCGGCAGCGCTGGGGCGCATC
Organism: Sphingomonadaceae bacterium; assembly: GCA_019245455.1. Classification (GTDB taxonomy): domain Bacteria; phylum Pseudomonadota; class Alphaproteobacteria; order Sphingomonadales; family Sphingomonadaceae; genus Polymorphobacter_B. Next base: position 2,695 of record JAFARM010000137.1, read on the forward strand.
GATTGGACACGCACCGCTCCACACTGGTCTGAGATCGTCAAGCCGAAGGTGAACAAGAAAGGCGAACAGGTGCTTGGGCTGCTCGGCGGAGGCGGCGCACAGAACCGGAGGATGATCACAGCGGTCGTGCGGCAGGTACTCCACATTGACGACCTGCTTCGCGAACGGGGGTTCAGCACCGGTGACGATGGGTCGGCAGCGGAAGCCGCCGATGTCACCACCAACGTGGGCTCGACCTACACATCCGCCGAGCTTGAGCTGGCCTAAGCACTTGCCGCAAACCCCTCCTGCTCGCTAGAGATGGTCGAGCGGGAGGGTGTCGCGGATTGTGATACGAGAACACGAAGCAGGCGCTCCAGGTCAGTTGACGGCTGTTGACCTATTTGCCGGCGGCGGCGGCTTCACAGAAGGGCTGAAGCGCGCGGGCTTTCGGGTAACAGATGCTGTAGAGCGCGACGAAGTCGCGGCCCGCGTTTATCGCGACAACAATCCTGAGACTAACGTGATCGTCGATGACATTCGCAATGTCTCAGGCTCCATGCTGATTGGGAGCAGCCCGGCTCGTCCCATCGATCTAGTTGTTGGCTGCCCTCCCTGCCAAGGCTTCACTTCGCTTACGTCGACGTGGCCCAGGGACGATCCCCGAAATGATCTGATCAAAGAAATGGGACGCCTGATCGGTGAACTCTTGCCCGCAGCTGTGGTCATAGAAAACGTCCCTGGTATATCAAAGAAAGGTCGTGATCATCTTGACCAATTTATCAGGTACTTGACGTTCGATCTAGGATACATTGCCTCTAGCGCGGTTTTACAGGTTGCGGATTACGGTGTTCCTCAAATGCGACGTCGATATGTGCTAGTCGCAGGTAGAGGGTTTCCGCTTACAATACCGCCGCCAACGCATCACAAGACGGGTGCCAATCGACTGATGAAGTGGAATACGGTTGCCTCGATCTTATCGCAACCTGATCAACCAGATATCTACAATCGACATAAGTTTGTTGATGGCGATAATACTGTAGCCGATTGGCATGTTACTAGGAAGATATCAGAGAAAAATAGGGAGCGACTGCAGCACGCGAGGCCCGGCGGAGATTGGAGAGATATACCCACAGCATTGCGCCCAGCTTGCCACCAAGGGGAGTACTTCGGCTTTAGAAACGTATATGGAAGGATGCACATCGACAAGCCGTCTCCCGCAATCACGAGTGGCTGCACAACACCGAGCAAAGGACGCTTTGGGCACCCATCCGAGCCTCGGACCATCTCCATCAAAGAGGCGGCACAGATACAACAATTTCCTGTAGATTACAGGTTAAACGTAGATAGAATCGATGATGCCTGTAGCGTAATTGGCAATGCTTTACCTTGCGGATTTGCGGAAAGTCTCGGGAAACACGTGCGGACTCAGCTGGTCGCACAGTTGGCATAGAACGCCATGTGCAACGAAGCCGCCCGTCTCCGTGCCCTGAACGAGATCTCCGCCGCGTTCAGCCAGCTGCGGATCCCGCTGACCTTTCCCGAAGGCGCGCCGAACCTGCCCGCCGCGGCCAGCATCCGCATCACCGACCCCGCGGCCATCGTCCGGTTCCGCGACACCACAGCCGAGCTCGTGCAGCGGCGGTGGAGCTGGGCCGGCGCCCACGGCGCCAGGTCGGGGGCCGCTGCGCGCAGCGGCGCTGGTTCGGCGGCCGCTGCGCGCAGCGGCGGGCCGGTCTACAACTTCCGCTCCGAAGGGCGGAGCTTCGTCAACTCAGGCTCCGGCGGGCGCTGCCTGATCCCACTCGACGGCTTCTACGAGTTCACCGCCGCCGAGCCGCCGGCGAAGCGCAAGACCAAGTGGCTGTTCACGCTCGCGCCCGGCGCCGACGGCACCGACCCGGACGACGCCCGGCCGCTGTTCGCCGTCGCCGGGCTGTGGCGCGCGGGCGTCGTCGCCGGGGGACCGGGCGGTGCGGCGGGCGCGGCGGGCGAGGCCTTCACCATGCTGACCTGCGCCCCCGGCCCCGACATCGCCCCCTACCACAGCCGCCAGATCGTCCTGATGCCGCGCGACCGCTGGGCCGACTGGCTGGCGGGCGCGGTGCCGGCGGCCGACCTCATCGCGCCGACGCCGGCGGGGACGCTGCGGGTCGAGCGGGTGGGGTGAGGGGGCGCGTCGCGGTGGAGCGTCGGCCCGTCGCGGCAAAGCCGCGAGCCCGCGTCGCAAGCCGGGGTTGGACGGGGCGGCTGGCCCCGCCGGCCGGGCGCGGCTTGAGCCGTGATTTAGCGGGGCTAAATCTTGGCCGCCGCGCTCTGTCCTACAGGCGGCGTTCGTGGTACGTTCCGGCCCGTTCGTCGTCCAGGAGCCCCGCCATGCCCCCTCGCCCCACCTTCGCCCTCTTCCGCGCCCCGACCTTCGACGACGACGAGTTCGCGCGGTGGCAGGCGTGGATCGACCGGCAGCGGGTGATGACGCCCGAGCGCGAGGCGATCGCCGCGGCGTGCCGCGCGGCGGAGGCGGTGATCTGCCGCCGCCCGGACGCGCGCCGGGGAGGGTGAGGCGGGAGGGGACGTGGCGTGACCTTTGTCAACTTCCGCGCCGATTTGACCGCTCCGGTTCGCGGCCTGGCCTCGGCGCGACGGGGGCGGCGGTGCCGGGGCGGGGCCGGCTCGCGGTGTCGGACCAGCGTCGCGGGCGTGGACTTCGGGACCTGTTCATCCTGGGCGCGCGGCGGGGAGCGAGTCGCTGTCACGAAACATCGTCGCGGGTGTGAACTTCGCCCGGGTTGAGCCGGCCCGGGGCGTCCCTTGAGGCGGGCGGAGGCGCGTGCTACCCGCCGCTCCGTGATCCAGCCGCCCCGCCCCGCCTGATGGCCGTCGACCTCGCCACCGTCACCCGCATCGCCAAGCTGGCGCGCCTGCGCCTCGCCCCCGGCGAGGCCGAGCCGCTCGTCGCCGAGCTGAACGGCATCTTGCGGTGGATCGAGCAGCTGGGCGAGGTCGACACCGCCGGCGTCGAGCCGATGGCCGCGGTCATCCCCAACCACCTGCGCTGGCGGCCGGACGCGGTGACCGACGGCGGGGTGGCGGCGGCCGTGCTGGCCAACGCCCCGGCGAGCGAGGCGGGGTTCTTTGCCGTGCCGAAGGTGATCGAGTGAGCGGCGCGCACGGCCGCCCCTCCGCCGTCATCCCGGCGAAAGCCGGGACCCATGGCGGTGGCAACGTGCTGGCCTCCGGTCTGCCACGACGGTGGGTCGCGGCTTTCGCCGGGATGACGAGGCTGGTTGGCGCGGGCCGGAGTGCCGGGACGACGGCGTGGAGTGGCGGGACGCGAACCGCATGACCGCCCTCACCGACCTCACCCTCGCCGCCATGCGCGACGGGCTGCGCGCCCGCTCGTTCAGTGCCGCCGAGCTGGCGCAAGCGCACATCGCCGCGGTCGAGGCGGCGCGGCCCTTGAACGCTTTCATCGTCGAGACGCCCGACCATGCGCTGAAGGCGGCGGCGGCGGCGGATGCGGCGCTCGCCCGGGGCGAGGCGGGGCCGCTCGCCGGCGTGCCCCTCGGCATCAAGGACCTGTTCGCGACCGAGGGCGTGCAGACGACGGCGGGGTCGAAGATCCTCGAAGGCTTCGTGCCTCCGTATGAGAGCACCGTCACCGCCAAGCTGTTCGCCGCCGGCGCGGGGATGCTCGGCAAGCTCAACATGGACCAGTTCGCCATGGGCTCGTCCAACGAGACGAGCGCGTTCGGCGAGGTCGTCTCGCCGTGGCGGGCGCGTCAGCCCGATGGGGCGCTGTCGAACCGCGTGCTCGTCCCCGGCGGGTCAAGCGGTGGCTCGTCGGCGGCGGTCGCGGCGCGGCTGTGCGCCGGGGCGACGGGGACCGACACTGGCGGCTCGATCCGCCAGCCCGCCGCCTTCACCGGCATCGCCGGGATCAAGCCGACCTATGGCCGCTGCTCGCGCTGGGGCGTGGTGGCGTTCGCCTCGTCGCTCGACCAGGCCGGGCCGATGACGCGCGACGTGCGGGACTGCGCCATCCTGCTGCAGGCGATGAGCGGGTTCGACCCCAAGGACGCGACCTCGCTCGACGCGCCGGTGCCCGACTGGGAGGCGGCGCTGACTGGCGACCTGCGGGGGGTGCGCGTCGGCGTGCCGCGCGAGTACCGCCTCGACGGCATCGACCCCGAGATCGCCGCGATGTGGGACGCGGGGTTGGCTTGGGTGAAGGACGCCGGCGCGACGGTCGTCGATGTGTCCCTGCCGCACACCAAGTACGCCCTGCCCGCCTATTACATCGTCGCGCCGGCCGAGGCGTCGTCGAACCTCGCCCGCTACGATGGCGTCCGCTATGGCCTCAGGGTCAACGAAGGCGGCAGCCTCGACGCGATGTACGAGGCGACGCGCGCCGCCGGCTTCGGGCCCGAGGTCAAGCGGCGGATCATGATCGGCACCTACGTGCTCTCCGCCGGCTTCTACGACGCCTATTATCGCCAGGCGCAGAAGGTGCGGACGCTGATCGCCCGCGACTTCGCGCGCGCGTGGGAGAGCTGCGACGTGCTTCTCACCCCGACCGCGCCGTCGGCGGCGTTCAGCCCCGGCGACAAGGCCGACCCGCTGGCGATGTACCTGAACGACGTCTTCACCGTCCCCTCCTCGCTCGCCGGCCTGCCGGCGATGAGCGTGCCCGCCGCGCTGACCGCGACCGGCCTGCCGCTTGGCCTGCAGGTCATCGGCCGCCCGCTCGACGAGGCCGGCGTGCTCAACGCCGGCTTCGCGCTCGAACGCGCGGCGGGGTTCGCGGCGCGGCCCGAGCGTTGGTGGTGACCGGCATGAGCGACGCTCCCTTCACTATCCGCGGCACCACCGGCGACTGGGAGATCGTCGTCGGCCTCGAGGTCCACGCCCAGGTCACGGCGAAGTCGAAGCTGTTCAGCGGGGCCGCCACCGCCTTCGGTGCCGCGCCCAACACGCAGGTCAGCCTGGTCGACGCCGCCATGCCGGGGATGCTGCCGGTGCTGAACGGCGAGTGCGTGCGCCAGGCGGTCCGCACCGGCCTCGCGCTCGACGCCGAGATCCACCGCATCAGCCGCTTCGACCGCAAGAATTACTTCTACGCCGACCTGCCGCAGGGCTACCAGATCAGCCAGCTCTACCACCCGATCGTCGGCGAGGGGCACCTCGACATCGAGCCGGAGGGCGAGGCCCCGAAGCGCGTCGGCATCGAGCGGCTCCACCTCGAGCAGGACGCCGGCAAGTCGGTCCACGACGCCCACCCGGCGATGACCTTCGTCGATTTAAACCGCTCGGGCTGCGCGCTGATGGAGATCGTGTCCAAGCCCGACATCCGCTCGCCGGCACAGGCGGGGGCCTATGTCCGGGCGCTGCGCAGCCTGCTCCGCTACGTCGGGTCGTGCGACGGCAACATGGAGGAAGGCTCCATGCGCGCCGACGTCAACGTCAGCGTGCGCCGGCCGGGCGCGGCGTTCGGCACGCGGACCGAGACCAAGAACGTCAACTCGGTCCGCTTCGTCATGGCCGCGGTCGAGGCCGAGGCGCGCCGCCAGGTTGACGTGCTCGAGGCCGGCGGCACGATCGTCCAGGAGACGCGGCTGTTCGACCCCGACCGCATGACGACGCGCCCCATGCGGTCGAAGGCGGCCGCGCACGACTATCGCTACTTCCCCGACCCCGACCTGCTGCCGGTCGAGCTGTCGGAGACGTTCGTCGCCGACTGCGCCGCCTCGCTGCCCGAGCTGCCGGTGGCCAAGCGGTCGCGCTACGTCGAGGCCCTCGGCCTGACGCCCTATGACGCCGCGGTGCTGACCGCCGAGCGCGAGACGGCGGACTGGTTCGAGGCGCTGCTCGCCGACCTCGTCCGCCGCACCGGCAAGCCGGCGACGGAGCTCGCCAAGCCGGCGTCGAACTGGGTCACGGGTGAGCTGTTCGCCGTGCTCAAGCGGACCGGCGGCGGCATCGAGGCGTCGCCCGTGTCGCCGGAGGGCGCGGCCGAGCTGCTGGCGCTCGTCGCTGACCGGACGCTGTCGGGCAGCCTTGCCAAGCAGGTGTTCGAGGCGATGGTGGAGACGGGCGACAGCGCGGCCGCCATCGTCGACGCCCGCGGCCTGCGCCAGGTCAGCGACACGGGCGCGATCGATGCGGCCATCGCCGGCATCCTCGCCGCCAACACCGACAAAATCGCCGAGTACCGCGGCGGCAAGGACAAATTGTTCGGCTTCTTCGTCGGCCAGACGATGCGCGCGATGGCCGGCAAGGCCGACCCCGCCGTGGTCAACGACCGGCTGAAGACGGCGCTCGCGGGCTAGGCGGCGACCGTCCGCCGCCGCGCCCGGACCGCTGCGCCGACGACGCCGAAACCGGCGACGAACAGGCTCCACGCCGCAGGCTCCGGCACGCCGGCGGGGAGCGCATTCTGGAAGCCGTCGAACTGACCCGCCGAAGCGAAGGTCAGGCCGGTGACGAAGCCGCTTGGGTTGTTGGGGTCGATCCCCGCGCTTGCCGGGATGCCGCGCAGCTCGAAACGCGCGGTCGGCGCGGCGAAGTCGTAGGCCGTGCCCCCGGTCAGGCGCGCGGCGAAGACGTAGTGACTGCCGTCCCACAGGTAGAGGGCGAGGTGGTTGCCGACGCCGACGCCGCTCGGTGCCGTCACGCTGCTGAACAGCGGACCGTTTCCGGCGAGATACTCGAAGCCGCTCGCGTAGGCCGGGTCGATGTAATAGGTCGTGCCCGGCGCGACGGTGATGGCGAACTGCGCCTGCCCCGGCGGCAGCGCGCCGCCGCTGACCGGCAGGAAGACCGAGGCGCCGCCGGGTGCCGCCGGGCCGCCGGGCGAGTAGATGAACTGTCCGGCGTCGGACGAGACGACATACTGGCCGGCGTCGTTGATGCCGAAGGTCTGGACGTTCAACGCACCGGGCACGTCGATGTCGGTGAAGCTGTGCGCGACCGGATCGAAGCTGAACGCCTTGGAATAGCTGGTCGTGTCGTCGATATACTGGCTGTACTGACCTAGGATCAGCCCGGTGTTGTTGATCGCCTCGAACACGGTCGTGTGCTGGCCGGAGGGCGTGTCGATGTCGCCGGGATGGGTGAAGTATTGGAACGTTCCGCCCGAGTAGATCCAGCCTTCCGTCCCGGCGATCGAGCTGAAGCCGACGACCGTGCCGTCATTGGCGATCCCACGCGCATTGACCGAAGCGAACGGTGCCGCAGGGTCGGTCAGTTCGGTAAAGCCGCCGCTGCTGGTCAGAATATAGCCGTGGTTGCGATACGGCCCGGTCCCCGTTAGACCGCTGCGCGCGCGATAGTTGCCGACGATGGTGCCGGCGTCGTTGATCCCCTGCGAAATGCCGGCGAGCGGCACGCCCGACTGCGGCCCGCCATCGACGGGATGGTTGAGCAGGCTGACGGTGCCGTCGGCGGTCCGCTGGAAGCCGCGCCAGTCGATCGCGTTGCCGCTTGCCGTCATGCTGAAGCCGATGACGGTGTTGCTGTTGCTGACGGCGCGGCCCTGCGTGACCGTGGCGGCGGGATAAGCGGTGTTGTCAAACACCGTATAGACCCCGCTCGGATCGCGGAGGAAGGGGCGCTGCGAGCCGTCGGCATAGACGACCCCGCCCGTCGTCCAGCCGGCGTTGTTGATGCCGAGAAGCGAGGTCGACGTCGCCAGCGGATCGGCAAAGGGCGCGATCGGCGTGAGCGTGCCCGCCGCCGCGGCAAGGCTCCACGCCAGCGGCAGCAGCGCGGCCGAGCGCGCGGCGATACGGCATATATCCATGGTTCTGCCTCCCCGGTTCGGCTGCCCCCAGCCTCTCCGGCGACATCGGTTTATTACGGCGACGTGTCAAGCCAGGCCAAGTTCCGGCTCAGCCGGCGAAGCGATCCCGGAGCGCGATCATCGCCAGCGCCGCCTTGGCCGCCTCGCCGCCCTTGTCCTTCTCGGCCCGGCGGGCCCGCGCCCAGGCCTGGGCATCGTTCTCGACGGTGAGGATGCCGTTGCCGATCGCCAGTCCGTCGAGCGTAAGCGCCATCAGCCCCCGCGCGCTCTCGCTGGCGACGACCTCGAAGTGGTAAGTCTCGCCGCGGATCACCGTGCCGAGCGCGACGAAGCCGTCGTAGCGGTCGGCGGCCAGGCTGACCGCGCCGGGAATCTCGAGCGCGCCGGGCACGGTGACGACGTCGTACGTCGCCCCGGCCGCGTCGAACGCGTGGCGTGCGCCGTCGAGCAGGGCATCGGCGAGGTCGCCGTAGAAGCGCGCCTCGACGATCAGCAGATGGGGCATGGCGCGTCTCCTCAGGCCGCCGGGATCGGGCGTTCGCCGACGACGGTCAGGCCGTAGCCGGTCAGGCCGACGATGGTGCGGTGGGCGTTGGTCAAGAGGATCATGTCGCTGACGCCGAGATCGACGAGGATCTGCGCGCCGATGCCGTATTCGCGCAGCGCCGGCACCGCCTCGCCCTTGCCGCGGGCGCGCATCTGCTCCGAGATCGCCGTGGGCGACCCATCGCGCAGGACGACGATGATGCCGGCGCCCTCGGCGGCGATGGCGTCCATCGCCCGGCCGAGCTGCCCGCTGCGCTCGTCGTCCTCGGCGAACAGGTCGGTGAACATCGACTGCGTGTGCATCCGGACCAGCGTCGGCACGCCCGGCACGACATGGCCCTTCTGCAGGACGATATGCTCGCCGTATTCGGCGGTGTTGGCATAGGTCTTGGCTGTCCAGCGCCCGCCGTGGCGGCTGTCGAAGCCCGTCTCGGCGACGCACCGGACCAGATTGTCGTGGCGCATCCGATAGGCAATCAGGTCGCGGATCGTGCCGATCTTCAGCTCGTGGGTGGCAGCGAAGGTCATCAGATCGGGCAGGCGCGCCATGGTGCCGTCGTCGTTCATGATCTCGCAGATCACCCCCGACGGATTGAGGCCCGCCAGCCGCGCGACATCGACCGCCGCCTCGGTGTGCCCGGCGCGCACCAGGACGCCGCCGTCGCGGGCGACGAGCGGAAAGACGTGGCCTGGCGTGACGATCGCCGACGCGTCCTTGCCGGCGTCGATCGCCACCGAGATCGTCCGCGCGCGGTCGGCAGCGCTGATACCGGTGGTGACGCCCTCCTTGGCCTCGATCGACACGGTGAACGCCGTCTCGTGGCGCGTGCCGTTGTGGCGGCTCATCAGCGGCAGGCCGAGCGCCCTCACTCGGTCGGCGGCGAGCGCGAGGCAGATCAGCCCGCGGCCATGCTTGGCCATGAAGTTGATCTTGTCGGGCGTCGCCATCTGCGCCGGCACGATCAGGTCGCCCTCGTTCTCGCGGTCCTCGTCGTCGACCAGGATGAACATCCGGCCGTTGCGCGCTTCGTCGATGATCTGCTCGGCGCTCGCCATCGCCCCGCTCGAGCCCGAGGCGAGGAATTTCTCGAGCTTGCC